>NZ_JBSFTY010000023.1:0-101105 GCF_053591515.1 Streptomyces sp. NPDC003011 | reverse complement strand
CAGCGGCAGCGACTCCGAGGCCGTCACCAGCTCCCGCAGCGGATACCGGGCCAGCACCGCGTCCACCTCCGGCGTCAGCGCCGCCGCCAGCCGGGAGGCCGCGGGGCGGCTGTCGTCGCGCAGGGCGCCGACAGCGGCCAGGAGGACCTCCCGCAGACCGGTGTCCTCCGGGACACCGGCGGCCGCCCGCTCGTACAGCCGTGCGCCCTCCTCCAGGACCAGCTCGGTGTCCATCCCGGCCGGGATCTTGATCTGGGCGTGGTGGCGCCAGGTGGTGACGGGATCGCCCCACGCCTCCACGGTGTACGTCCAGCGGCCGGGCTCGCCGGCGGTGACGGTGGCGCCCCAGCGGTCGGTGCCCGGGGTCAGTTCCCGCATCGGCGTCCAGGGACCGGGACGCCCTTCGGGGTCTCTCAGTACGACATTGGCGGCGACCGCGTCGTGGCCCTCGCGGAACACGGTGGCCGAGATCTCGAACGATTCGCCGGGGACCGCCTTGGCGGGCCGGCGGCCGTGCTGGACGACCGGGCGGACGTCGAGCACGGGTATGCGCCCGACGGCCGTGCCGTCTCCCGCGGAGGGTGGCTCCGGGGCCGGCGGACCGGCGTCGACCGGGCGCGCGAGGTGCGTTTCGGTGCTGGGTGTCGGGGGTGCCGACGAGTGGTGCGTGGCGGGCATGACCGCTCCTGTCCGCGTCAACGTGGGTGGGCGGATGGTCGTGGGGAGGTGGGTCCTGCGTGGCATCCCTGTGGTGCCTGTGCTGTACCTGCGGGGTGTACCGCAGGAGCCTTCCCACCCTATTCGGGTGAGCAATCCGGCACTTTGTTAACTACTCAGGCGCAGGTCTTCACCCACGACCGGCCCCGTTCCGGCCGAACGGGGCGGGTACCGGACATCGCCCCCCGTCAGCGCGGAACCTGCAGGAGTCTGTCCGGTGAACCGGGGTCCCGGCCGGACACCTTTCCGGATGCCGCCCGCGTGACGAGCGCGTTGCCGAACTGCGCGGCAGTCGCCCCGGGACGGACCGCGAGACGGAGCGTGGCCGCGCCGGCCGTGTGCGGCGCCGCCATCGACGTACCGGAGGAGGCCGCCCGCCCGGTGTCGCGCGCGTGCGGCACCGGGACGACCGACACGCCCGGGGCGACCGTATACGTCCCGCGAGGCGTGGTCGAGTTGCGTACGGCGGTGTCCAGCCGGGCGTTGCGGCACCCGCCCTGGCTGAGATCGGCGACCGCGGGTTCGCGCGCGTTGCGGGGCACCCGGTCGCCGTAGGCGTGGCTGAGTCCCGCCCCGTACTTCTCGGACTTCTCGGCCGGGTCCTTTCCGGCCGCCGGCCGGGCCTTGATTCCCTCTTCGCGTGTCACCAGGTGACGTCCGCCGCTTCCGCCGGCGGAACCGGGCGCCTCGGCGCCGGGTGTCCGCTTCTCAGGTACGGCGTGCGCGGGCAGGGCGATGGCCGACAGCGCCACGGCACGGCTCGCCGCGGTCGGGCCCCCCGCCGCGCGCAGGCGCCGCGTTCGCGTCCGTGCCATGGCTGTGTACCCCCTCCTGAAGTCGGCGGACGGCGGACGGCGGTCGCGGAGTGCCAGGTGCGCGGCCTTCCGGGCCGGTACGCCACTGCGCAGCCTCTCGTGCGGTGCGAAGCACCACAAGAACGCCTCAGGGGGTGGAACCGGCCATATGAGGCTCCTGGGGTCGGTCCGGGGTGCGCACCCCGGACGAGACTGCGCGGACCTGGCTGTTTCGGGCCGGACGGGGGTCCGGGTGCGGCAGTCCCAGCGGGGACGACACCATCGCCGGTACCGTCGTAGGGACGATGAGACGCACAGTGTCGTGCGTCCGCGGCAGCGACTCGCGTCGAGGTGGCAAGTGAAGGCGATCCGTCGATTCACCGTCCGTCCCGTTCTCCCCGACCCTCTCCGGCCGCTGAGTGATCTCGCGCGCAATCTGCGCTGGTCCTGGCACGCGGAGACACGCGATCTCTTTCAGTCCGTCGATCCGGAGCGCTGGTCCGCCTCGGACGGCGACCCGGTGCGGCTGCTCGGCAGCGTGCGGCCCGCGCGGCTCGCCGAGCTCGCCGAGGACCGTCGCTTCCTGCGCCGGCTCACCGCGGTCTGTGACGATCTGAACGACTACATGACCGGCGACCGCTGGTACCAGACGCAGCCGGCCGGACTCCCGGCCGCCGTCGCCTACTTCTCCCCGGAGTTCGGCATCACGGCCGCCCTGCCCCAGTACTCCGGCGGCCTCGGCATCCTGGCCGGCGACCATCTCAAGGCGGCCAGCGATCTCGGCGTACCGCTGATCGGGGTCGGGCTGCTGTACCGGCACGGGTACTTCCGGCAGACCCTGTCCCGGGACGGCTGGCAGCAGGAGCACTATCCGGTGCTCGACCCCAACGAACTGCCCGTCGCCCCGCTGAAGGACGCCGACGGCACCCCGGCCGACGTCTCCCTCGCCCTGCCCGGCGGCAAGCGGCTGCGGGCCCGGATCTGGCTGGCCCAGGTCGGCCGGGTCCCGCTGCTGCTGCTGGACTCCGACGTCGAGGAGAACGACCTCGGCGAGCGCGGGGTGACCGACCGGCTCTACGGCGGCGGCAGCGAGCACCGGCTGCTCCAGGAGATGCTGCTCGGCATAGGGGGAGTGCGGGCCGTCCGGACGTACTGCCGGATCACCGGGCACCCCGCCCCCGAGGTGTTCCACACGAACGAGGGCCACGCGGGCTTCCTCGGCCTGGAGCGGATCGCCGAACTGTGCGACCAGGGCCTGGACTTCGACTCCGGGCTGGAGGCGGTCCGGGCCGGGACGGTGTTCACCACCCACACCCCCGTCCCCGCCGGTATCGACCGCTTCGACCGGGAGCTGGTCGCCCGCCACTTCGGGCCCGACGCCGAACTGCCGAGGATCGACGTCGGACGGGTCCTGCAGCTGGGCATGGAGACCTACGCCGGCGGGGAGCCGAACCTCTTCAACATGGCCGTGATGGGGCTGCGCCTGGCCCAGCGGGCCAACGGCGTCTCCCTGCTGCACGGCAAGGTCAGCCGGGAGATGTTCTCCGGGCTGTGGCCCGGATTCGACCCCGAGGAGGTGCCGATCACCTCCGTGACGAACGGGGTGCACGCCCCGACCTGGGTCGCCCCGGAGGTGTTCCGGCTCGGCGCCCGGCAGATCGGGGCGCAGCGCACCGAGGACGCGATGACGGTCGGCGGCTCGGACCGCTGGGACGCGGTCGCGGACATCCCCGACCAGGACATCTGGGACCTGCGCCGGAACCTGCGCGAGCAGCTGGTGACGGAGGTGCGGGAGCGGCTGCGCGCCTCCTGGCGGCAGCGCGGCGCCGGGACGGCCGAGCTGGGCTGGATCGACGGCGTGCTCGACCCCGACGTCCTCACCATCGGGTTCGCGCGGCGCGTCCCGTCGTACAAGCGGCTGACGCTGATGCTGCGGGACCGCGACCGGCTGATGGACCTGCTGCTGCATGCCGAGCGGCCGATCCAGATCGTGGTCGCCGGGAAGGCGCATCCCGCGGACGACGGCGGGAAGCGGCTGGTGCAGGAGCTGGTGCGGTTCTCGGACGATCCGCGGGTGCGGCACCGGCTGGTGTTCCTGCCCGACTACGGCATGGCGATGGCGCAGAAGCTCTATCCGGGCTGTGACATCTGGCTCAACAACCCGCTGCGGCCGCTGGAGGCGTGCGGGACCAGCGGGATGAAGGCGGCCCTCAACGGGTGTCTCAACCTCTCCGTCCTGGACGGGTGGTGGGACGAGTGGTTCCAGCCCGACTTCGGCTGGGCGATCCCCACCGCCGACGGCGCGGGCACCGATCAGGACCACCGCGACGACATCGAGGCCGCCGCGCTCTACGACCTGCTCGAACAGCGGGTCACCCCCCGCTTCTACGAGCGCGGCCAGCAGGGCCTGCCCGACCGCTGGATCGAGATGGTCCGCCAGACCCTCACCCTGCTCGGGCCCAAGGTGCTGGCCGGCCGCATGGTCCGCGAGTACGTGGAGCGGCTCTACGCCCCGGCCGCCCAGGCCCACCGCGCGACGGACCCGGACGCCGCCCGTGAGATCGCCGAGTGGAAGGCGCGGCTGCGCGCGGCCTGGCACGGCGTGACCGTCGACCACGTCGAGACCAGCGCCGCCACGGCGACCGCGGAACTCGGCACGACCCTCGGACTGCGCGTCCGGGTCGCGCTCGGCGACCTCGGGCCGGACGACGTCGAGGTGCAGGCGGTCTCCGGCCGGGTGGACGAGGAGGACCGCATCAGCGACGCCGCGGCCGTCCCGCTGAAACCGGCGGGCGGCCCGGACACCGAGGGGCGCTGGGTCTACGAGGGCCCGCTGTCCCTGGACCGGACCGGGCCGTACGGCTACACGGTCCGGGTCCTGCCCGCCCACCGTCTGCTGTCGTCCGGCGCCGAGCCGGGGCTCGTGGCCCTGCCGTCGGAGGAGGTGGTGGAGGCGGCCGGGGTGCTGCTGCGGTGAGCGCCCGGGGGGCGGCCCCGCCAGGCGAGGCCGCCCCCCGGCGCCGGTCACGCGGCGCCGGTCACCCGGACTCCCCGCACAACCGCCGCAGCACCACCCCGCACCGCCGGGCATACGCGTGCCGCAGGCCTCGTGTGGCGGGCCCGCCCGCCCGCGAGTACCACTTCGCGCTCCGGCTGAAGGCGGACACGGTCAGCCAGACCGTGCCGTCGCCGGTGCGGTCCACGACGAAGGACTCCTCGCCGGACTCCGGGTGGCCGGTCAGCGTGCCGTACGCCCAGCCGGCGCGGCGGGGTTCCTCGACCGTCCACACCACCCGGCAGGGTGCCTTGACGAGGCCCGCGAGCGTGACCGTGACGTCGACGTCGGGGGCGGCCCGGGCCGCGCTCGCGTCGAAGCCCACGCCCATCGCGCGGTGCATCTCCCAGGTGAGGACCGCTTCGCGGGCTCTGCGGAAGACCTCCTCGCCCTCGCCGATGCGCGCGCGCACATGCAGGGGGTGGAAGCCGGGCGGGCAGAAGCCGTTCTCCCGGGTCGCGCCGACGTCGTCGTACGTGAAGGACATGGGTCCCAAGGGTAGGACGGCACCCCGGGATGCCTTCGTCCCGGGTGCCGTCCTGTCACGGCGCCGTCAACTGCCCGAAGCTCAGCCGACGTTGACCGCGGACCAGGCGGCCGCGACCGCCTTGTACTCGGTGCTGGTGGAGCCGTACAGGGCCGCCGCCGCGCTCAGGGTGCCGGTGCGGGCGCCCGCGTACGTGGTGGTCGACGTGAAGTACTCGGTCAGCGCCTTGTACCAGATCTGGACGGCCTTGGCCCGCCCGATCCCGGTGACGGTGGAGCCGTTGGACGTCGGCGAGTTGTAGCTCACCCCGTTGACCGTCTTGGACCCGCTGCCCTCGGAGAGCAGGTAGAAGAAGTGGTTCGCCGGGCCGGACGAGTGGTGGACGTCCAGGTTCTTCAGCGTCGAGGACCAGGAGTCGGCCGACGAGCCGTCCTTGCTCGGCCGGTCCATGTACCGCAGCGGGGTGCCGTTGCCGTTGATGTCGATCTTCTCGCCGATGAGGTAGTCACCGGTGTCGGAGGAGTTCGCCGCGTAGAACTCGACCGCCGTGCCGAAGATGTCCGAGGTGGCCTCGTTCAGACCGCCGGACTCCCCGCTGTAGTTGAGGCCCGCCGTGTTCGAGGTGACACCGTGGGTCATCTCGTGGCCCGCCACGTCCAGCGAGGTGAGCGGCTTGGTGTTGCCCGAGCCGTCGCCGTACGTCATGCAGAAGCAGCTGTCGGACCAGAAGGCGTTGACGTACGCGTTGCCGTAGTGGACGCGGGAGTAGGCGGCGACACCGTTGTTCTTGATGCCGTTGCGGCCGAGGGTGTTCTTGTAGAAGTCCCAGGTCGTCTGGGCGCCGTAGGCGGCGTCGACGGCGGCGGTCTGGTCCGTGGAGGAGCTGGAGGCCACGCCCGTGCCCCAGGTGTCGTCCGCGTCGGTGAACAGGGTGCCGGTGCCGGAGGTGCCGCGGGCCAGGTTGTACGTCTTGTGCCCGCCGCGCGAGGTGTCGCTCAGCTGGTACGTCGAGCCCGACAGGTAGGTGCCGAGGGTGACGGTGCCGGCGTAGAGGCTCTTGCCGGTGCCGGTCTCGATGCCCTGGTACTCGTACAGCTTCGCGCCGGTGGCGGCGTCGGTGATGACGTGCAGCTCGTTCGGGGTGCCGTCCTCCTGGAGGCCGCCGACGACCGTCTCGTAGGCGAGCGTCGGCTTGCTGCCGTCGCCCGCCCAGATCACCGTGCGGGGTGCGGCGTCGGCCTCGGTCCGCTCCGAACCGGCCGACTCGGCGGCCGCCAGGGACTGCTTCTCGGCCTTGGCCGCGGGGACGGCCGGCGTGAGCGAGGCGACCTTGATGGCGGCCTTCGTCGCCTTGGTGACGCCCTGGGTGGTGCCGGACTTCGACTCGTGGACGACCAGGTCGCCGCCGAGGACGGGCAGACCCGCGTAGGTGCGCTCGATGGGGGTCCCCCCATGCCTTTTAAGGGCTATGGGGGAGGGTGTGCACGGTGCCGTCGGCGTCCTTGACGACGTCTCTGACGACCAGTTCCTCCTGGGCGCCGAGGCCTATCTCCCGGGCGGTGCCGGCCGCGGCGTCCTGCTGCTCGCGGATGAGCGCGGTGCGGGCGGCCGGGGCGAGCGTGGTGGGGGCGGCGAGGGGCTTCGCCGCGGCGGTGCCGGTGCGGTCCGCCGGGGTCTGGGCGGAAGCGGTGGTCAGGCCGGTGGTCAGCAGGGCGCCGGCGGCCACGGCGGTGGCGATCGCCAGGGTGGTGGCCTTGTGACGCGCGTAGAGGGAGGACACACAAGCTCCTGTGGTGGGGGGCGGCTGGGAAGTTGTGCGGCGGATGAGGGAAGAGTGACATCAGTGCCGCGTACATGTCATGACCCCGACGTGATGTTGGCCGAAAGACGCTGTCCGGTACCTGTTACGGGCGTGTGAATGAGGGCGCCGCCCCGGGGAGTCGAACCACCGGGGCGGCGCCCTGATCAGAGGTGCCGTTCAGGCCATGGGCCTGCGGGAAGGTGAGCCGCGGGCCTACGGGAAGGTGAGCTTCCAGCTGTTGACGTGCCCGGTGTCCCGGGCCGCGTTGTCCTGGACCCGCAACTGCCAGACTCCGTTGGCGACTTCGGAGGAGGCGTTCACCGTGTACGTGGTGCTGATGTTGTCCGCGCTTCCGCCGGTGCCGTACGCCTTCAGCGTGTACGCCGTGCCGTCGGGGGCGACCAGCTGCACCTGGAGGTCGCCGATGTAGGTGTGGACGATGTCGACCGCCACCGCGAGGTTCGACGGCGCGTTGCCCGTCCGCCCGGAGACGGTGATCGACGAGGTGACGGCCGCCCCGTTGTCCGGAATCGACACGTCGGTCGCGTTCTCGAAGGAGGTGCCGCCGCCCCCGCCACCGGAGCGGGCGCCGACCGCGACGCCCGCCCAGGCGTCCTGCACGGCCTTGTACTCGGCGCTCGTGGTGCCGTACAGCTCGCCGGTCACCGCGAGGGTGCCGGTGCGGGCCGCCGCGTAGTTGGTCGTCGAGGTGAACTTCGTGGTCAGCGCGCGGAACCAGATCTTCTCCGCCTTGTCCCGGCCGATGCCGGTGACCGGGAGCCCGTCCGCGGTGGGCGAGTTGTAGGCGACGCCGTTGACGGTCTTGCTGCCGCTGCCCTCGCTCAGCAGGTAGAAGAAGTGGTTCGCGGGGCCCGAGGAGTAGTGCACGTCGACCGAGCCGATGCCGGAGTACCAGTTGTCCTTGGACGAGCCGTCCCGGCTCGGCCGGTCCATGTAGCGCAACGGGGTGCCGTCGCCGTTGATGTCGATCTCCTCGCCGATGAGGTAGTCACCGATGTCGGAGGAGTTGTTCGCGTAGAACTCGACCGTCGCCCCGAAGATGTCGGACGTGGCCTCGTTCAGACCGCCGGACTCGCCGCTGTAGTTGAGGCCGGCGGTGTTGGACGTGAGCCCGTGGGTCATCTCGTGCGCGGCCACGTCGATCGACGTCAGCGGGTTGGCGTTGCCGCTGCCGTCGCCGTACGTCATGCAGAAGCAGGAGTCGGACCAGAACGCGTTGACGTAGTTGTTGCCGTAGTGGACCCGCGAGTACGCGCCCACGCCGTCCCCGCGGATCCCCGAACGCCCGTGCACGTTCTTGTAGTAGTCCCAGGTCAGCGCGGCGCCGTAGTGCGCGTCGGCGGCGGCCGACTCCAGGTTGGACGGGCTGCCGTTGCCCCAGATGTCGTCGGGGCCGGAGAAGAGCGTGCCGGTGCCGGAGGTGCCGCGGTTGAGGTTGTACGTCCGGTGGCCGCCGCGCGCCCCGTCGGTGAGGTTGTACGCCGACCCGGACTGCGTGGTGGTCAGCGGGACCTGACCGCTGTAGACCGTGTTGCCGGTGCCGGTCTCGATCGCCTCCCACTCGTACAGCTGCGCGCCGGTCGTCGCGTCCGTGACGACGTGCAGCTCCTGCGGGGTGCCGTCGTGCTGGAAACCGCCCACGACCGTCTCGTAGGCCAGGGCCGGCTTGCCGTCGGCCGCCCAGACCACCTTGCGCGGGGCGCGGTTGACCTCGGGGCTCTTGGCGTCCTCGGCCCTGGCCGCGGCGAGGGCCTGCGTCTCGGCCTTGGCCGCGGGCAGCCCGGCCGTGGTCGTCGCCGGTTCGATGGCGGCCCGGGTGGCCTTGACGACGGCGTCGGTCGCGTCGGCCGGCGTGCTCCGCACGACCAGGTCGCCGCCGAGGACGGGCAGGCCGGCGTAGGTGCGCTCGTAGCGGGTGTGGACCGTGCCGTCGCCGTCCTTGAGGACGTCACGCACGACCAGCTTCTCCTGGGTGCCCAGGCCCAGTTCCCCGGCGGTCCTCGCCTTGGCGGCGTCCGCCTGGCGGATCAGCTCGGCGCGCTGGGCCGGGGTGAGTTTCACCGACTCCGAGCCCGGGATGACCTTGCCCGCGGCCGACGGTGCCTGTTCCGGGGCGGCGGTCGCGGCGCCCGACTGGACAGCCGCGGCGAGCAGGGCGCAGACGCCGACGAGGGCGACGGCCGCGGCCTTGCGGGGCGGGGTGTGGGGGGTGCGGGCGTGGGGGGTGCGTCTGTGGGAGGAACGTCTCAACGCTGACTCCTTCTGCGCGGCCGCGGATCGCGCGGCCAGGGGAGACCGGTCGGCGGGTGGGCCGAACGGGCAGAACGGGGCGGTGCGCGGAACCTCGTGCGGAAGCGGCCGTGACACAGGCGGTCCGTCTGTGAGGTTGCTGTGAAGCGGCCGTGGGAAGAGTCCCAGCAGAGCGCGGTTTCTGTCAGGGGCGCGTCAGGAATTTGGCCGAAAGCCGTTCGTTGTCCGGGAGTTCGTGTTCGCTATGCGGACTCGTGGTGGGGGTGCGGCCCGGCGGCGCAGCTCCGGCGTCAGTTCCGCGGCCGGGGATCGCCGTGCCACGACGCCCACAGCGCCGCGTAGGCGCCGCCCGCCGTCACCAGCTCCTCGTGCGTGCCGAGTTCGGTCAGCAGGCCGTCCTCCATCACGGCCACCCGGTCCGCGTCGTGCGCGGTGTGCAGGCGGTGGGCGACGGCGATCACCGTGCGGCCCTCTAGCACGGCGGCCAGGGCGCGTTCGGTGTGCCGGGCCGTCGTCGGATCCAGCAGGGCGGTGGCCTCGTCCAGGATCAGCGTGTGCGGATCGGCCAGCACCACCCGGGCGAGGGCCAGTTGCTGCGCCTGGGAGCCGTCCGCACGGCATCCCCCGTCACTCAGCTCGGTGTCCAGCCCGTCGGGCAGCTCCCGCACCCAGGTGTCGGCGCCCACCGCCGCCAGCGCGGACCACACCCGCTCGTCCGTCGCGGCGGGGTCGGCGATCAGCAGGTTGTCGCGGACCGTCCCCAGGAACACGTGGTGCTCCTGCGTGACCAGTACGACCTGCCGGCGCAGCTGCTCCGGATCCAGGTCGACGACCGGCACCCCGCCCACCGTCACCGACCCCGCGCTCGGCGCGTCGATGCCCGCCAGCAGCCTGCTCAGCGTGGTCTTCCCGGCACCGGAGGGACCGACGACGGCCAGCCGCTCCCCGGGCCGCACGGTCAGGTCCACCCCGTGCAGCACCTCGCCCCCGCGGTCGTACGCGTAGCGCACGCCGGCCACGTCGATCCGGTCGTCCGCCGGGACGGGCGAGCCGTCGGCCGAGGCGGCGCGCGGCGCCTGGGCCAGGCCCTCCACCCGGGCGAAGGAGGCGCCGCTGCTCTGCAGTTGCTCGACCCGCACCAGGATCTCGTCGAGCGGCCCCTCCAGCTGCCGCAGATACAGCGAGGCCGCCACGACCGCCCCCAGACTCACCGCCCCGCGCTCGTGCAGCACCCCGCCGGCCAGCAGCACCCCCGCCACCGGGAACAGGTACGACACCTCCACCACCGGGAAGAACACCGAGCGCAGACGCAGCGTGAACAAGCGCCTGCGCCGGGACGCCTCCAGCGCCTGCCGGCTCGCCGCGACCCGGCGCTCCTCCAGCCGGAACGCCTCCACCGTGCGGGCCCCCGCCGCGGTCGCCGCGAGGATCTCGGCGACGTCCGAGTTGGCCTCGCCCTCGGCGAGATAGGCGTCGCGGGCCCGGCGCAGATACCAGCGCAGGGCGAACCAGACCGGGGTGAGACCGAGGACGCCCACGGCACCGAGCAGCGGGTCGATCACGCACACCGCGCCGAGCAGGAACAGCGCCTGCACGATGTTGATGAGCAGTTGGGGTCCGGCGTCGCGCAGCGTGGTGCCGACCGTCGCCACGTCGGCGGTGCCGCGCGCCGTCAGGTCGCCGGTACCGGCCCGTTCCACCACCGACGCGGGCAGCGCCAGCGCCCGGTCCACGAACTGCTCCCGCACCCGCGCCAGCGTCCGCTCACCGAACCGGTGTCCCGCGTACCGGGCCCAGCGTGCCAGCAGCAGCTGTGCCGCCGCGCAGGCCAGGATGCCGAGCGCGGCCCGGTCCACCGCGTCCACGCCGCCCCCGGCCCGCACCCCGTCGATGATCCGGCCCAGCAGCCACGGCCCGGCGAGTCCGGCCCCGGCGGCCGCCGCGTTCAGGGCGAGGACGGCCGCGAAGGCCCGCCCGTCGGCGCGCACCAGACCCACCGAGGCCCGCCGCACCGCCTCCGGCCCGGCGACGGGCAGCTGCCGTTCCCGCGTCACCCCACGACCTCCTCGGTATTCTCGCCGGTCTCGGCGTCCTCGGCGTCCTCGACGTCCGTGTCCCGTGTCACCAGCGCCCGGTAGCCGGGCTCCTCGGCGAGCAGCCGCTGGTGGCTGCCGGAGGCCGCGACCTTCCCGTCGACCAGGTAGTGCACGGTGTCCACCCGGTCGAGCACCAGCGGGGAGGCGGTGGTGACGACGGTCGTACGGCCCCGGCGCGCGTCCCGCAGCCGGGCCGCCACCGCCGCCTCCGTGTGCGCGTCCAGCGCCGAGGTCGGCTCCACCGCCAGCAGCACCTCCGGGTCGGCCAGCAGCGCCCGCACCAGCCGGACCCGCTGCCGCTGCCCGCCGGAGAGATTGCGCCCCTGCGCGTCGACCGCCGAGTCGAGCCCCTCCGGCAGACTCCGCACCAGGTCCTCGGCCGCCGCCGCCCGCACCGCCCGCATGATCTGGGCGTCACCCAGATCCCGGCGTCCGCCGACCAGCTCCCGCAGCGGCCCCGCGAACAGGTCCGCCTCGTGATCGGCGACCAGGATCCGCTCCCGGATCCGCGGCAGCGCCACCTCGTCCAGGCGGACCCCGCCCCAGGTCGCCGCCGACGGGGCGTACCGGCCGAGCCGGTCCACGACGGCCGCCGCGTCGGCGGGCCGTGCGCCGGCCAGCGCGGTCAGCCGTCCCGGCCCCACCCGCACCCCGGACTCCGGGTCGTACAGCACCGACGGCTCGGCGGGAGCGTCGCGCGTCCCGCCGTCCGGCTCCGGTTCCAGCCGCAGCAGCCGTACCACGCGCCGCGCGGCCACCACGCCCCGGCCGAGCTGGTAGCCCCAGTCCACGAAGTACGCCACCGGGCGCACCAGCACCGCGACATAGCCGTACACCGCCACCAACTCGCCCACGGTCAGCGTGCCCTGGGCCGCCATCCGGGCCGCCATCCAGGTCACCACCGCGAGATACAGCGTCGGCAGCCCCATCCCGAGCGCCTGCATCCAGCTGCCCACCACACCGACCCGGTACCCCTGCTCGCGCAGCCGCGCCGAGTCGCGCCGGAAGGCGCCGGCGACCAGGTCCTTGCCGCCGAGCCCGTTCAGGACCCGCAGCCCGCCCGCGAGGTCGCCGATCCGGGCGGTCAGCACGCCCTGCCGCTCCCGGTACTCCGCCTCCGTGCCCTGCAGTCTGCGCATCAACGGCCCGACGAGGAGGACGACCACCGGCACCCCGAGCAGCACCACCACCGTGAGCCGCGTGGAGACGGTCAGCAGCAGCCCCGCGACCGCCAGGTAGGCGACGACCGCGCCGACGCCGGGACCGATCACCGTGAGGGACGAGCTGATCTGCTGCACGTCCCCCACCCCGATCGTCACCACCTCCCCGGTGCCGGCCCGCCGCCGCAGCGCGGCCCCCAGCCGCACCGCGTGCCCCACGACGACCTTCACCGTGCGGAAGTTGGCGTCCATCCGCACCCGGGTCATCGTGCGGTGCCGCATGATGCTCAGCCAGGCGTGGAACACGCCGACCAGCACCAGCAGGCCGGTCCACCGGGCCAGCGCGCCCATGTCGCCCGCCTCCAGGCCTTCGTCCACCGCCCGGGCCATCAGATACGGCGTCGCCGCGAGCAGCACCATCCACACACTGCCCAGCAGCGCGCCCGCCGCCGACCGCCCCGGCTGCCGCAGCACCAGCCACCACAGGTACCGCCAGCCGCCACGGCAGTCCGCGGTGCCCGGGTCCTCGTACGCGTCGATCACCTGTCCCCCTGACCCCGGCTCACGCCAGACTGTCCCGCCACGCCCGGTGCAGGTCGGCGAAGCGCCCGGTGCCCGCGACGAGTTCGGCCGGGGTGCCGTCCTCGACGATCCGGCCGTGCTCCATCACCAGCACCCGGTCGGCGATCTGCACCGTCGACAGCCGGTGCGCGACCACGACCGCCGTACGGCCCTTCAGCACCGTCGCCATCGCCCGCTGCACGGCCCGCTCGCCCGGGACGTCGAGCGAGCTGGTCGCCTCGTCGAGGATCAGTACCGCCGGATCGGCGAGCAACGCCCGTGCGAACGCGACGAGCTGCCGCTGCCCGGCGGAGATGCGGCCGCCCCGCTTGCGGACGTCCGTGTCGTACCCGTCGGGCAGGGCGGTGATGAACTCGTGCGCGCCGATCGCCTTCGCGGCCCCCTCGATGTCCTCCCGGGTGGCGTCCGGCCGCCCGATCGCGATGTTCTCGGCGACCGTGCCGGAGAACAGGAACGCCTCCTGCGTCACCATGACCACCCCGCGCCGCAGCTCCGGCACGGACAGCTCGCGCAGGTCGACCCCGTCCAGCAGGACCCGGCCCTCGGAGGGGTCGTAGAAGCGGGCGAGCAGCTTGGCCAGCGTCGACTTGCCCGCGCCGGTCGAGCCGACGACCGCGACCGTCTGCCCGGCCGGCAGCGTCAGGTCGAAGCGCGGCAGCACCTCACCGCCGGTGCGGTAGGCGAACCGGACCCCGTCGAAGACGACCTCACGGCCCGGGTGCTCCGACTCCAGGACCGGCAGCCGCCGGGGCGACAAGGGTTCCCGCAGGGTCGGTGTCTGCGCGAGCAGCCCCGCGATCTTCTCCAGCGAGGCCGCCGCCGACTGGTACGAGTTCAGGAACATGCCGAGCCGGTCGATCGGGTCGTACAGCCGCCGCAGATACAGCACCGCCGCCGCCAGCACCCCCAGCTCCAGCGACCCGCCCGCCACCCGGTGGGCGCCCCACAGCACGATCAGCGCGACCGCCGTGTTGGCGACCAGCCGGGATCCGACGACATAGCGGGCCATCTCCAGCAGCGCGTCCCCGTTGGTCCGCTCGTGCCGCTCGTTGAGCACGGCGAAGTCGGCGTCGTTGGCGTCCTCGCGGCGGAACGCGCGCACCGGGCGGATGCCGTTCATCGTCTCGACGAACTTCACGATCACGGCGGCGATCGCCGTGGACCGCTGCGCGTACACCTGCCCCGCGCGCCGCCGGTAGGTCCGGACGAGCAGGTACAGCGGCACGAAGGAGGCCACCGCGACCGCGCCGAGCGCCAGGTCCAGCCAGAGCAGCAGGACCGAGATGTAGACGAAGGACAGGATGACCGTGACCAGCTCCTGCAACCCCTCGTCGAGCAGCTCGCGCAGGGACTCCACGTCCGTGGTGGAACGGGAGATCAGCCGGCCCGAGGTGTACCGCTCGTGGAAGTCGATGCTCAGCGCCTGCGCATGCCGGAAGATCCGGCCGCGCAGGTCCAGCAGCACGTCCTGGTTCACCCGGGCGGAGGCGATGATGAACGTGTACTGGAGCCCGCCGGAGGCCAGCGCGCACAGCAGATAGCCGACGGCCACGGCGAGCAGGGGCCCGTGGTCGTGGTCCCGGAACGCCGGCACCGCGCTGTCGATGGCGTACGCCACCAGCAGCGGGCCCGCCTGCACGGCCGCCTGCTGGAGCAGCAGGAGCAGCGAGGTGAAGGCGACCCGGGCCCGCATCGGGGCGAGCAGGGAGCGCAGCAGGGCGGTGGTGGCGCCCGGGGGAGTGGGCAGGACGTCCCGGTCGAAGGGGTCGCCCGGCCCCCCGGGCCGCTCCGGCGGCTGCTTCCTGTCCGGTGCGGTGGTGGTCGGCGCCGTCATCGGTCGGCCTCCTCGGTCCCGGCCATCAGATGGGCGTACTCGGCGTTTCCGCGCAGCAGTTCGTGGTGGGTGCCGACGGCGGTGATCCGGCCCCCGGACAGCAGCGCGACCCGGTCGGCGAGCAGGACGGTCGACGGGCGGTGCGCCACGATGAGGGCGGTGGTGTCCGCGAGGACCTCCCGCAGGGCCGCCTCCACCGCGGCCTCGGTGTGGACGTCGAGGGCGGACAGCGGGTCGTCCAGCACCAGGAACGGGGGCCGGCCGACCACCGCCCGGGCCAGCGCGAGGCGCTGGCGCTGGCCGCCGGAGAGGCTGAGGCCCTGCTCGCCGACCCGGGTGTCCGTGCCCTGCGGGAGGCTGTACACGAAGTCGGCCTGCGCGACGGCCAGGGCCCGCTCCAGCTCGACCCTCCCGGCGGTGTCGTCGGCCCCCATCAGCACGTTCTCGCCGACGGCAGCGGAGAAGAGGGTGGGTTCCTCGAACGCGACGGCCACCTTCGCGCGCAGCTCCCGCCGGGACATGGCTCTGATGTCCTGCCCGTCCAGGGTGATCCGCCCGGACGTCACCTCGTGCAGGCGCGGGACGAGCGCGGTGAGCGTGGTCTTCCCGCTTCCGGTGGCGCCGACGAGCGCCATGGACTCGCCGGGGCGGATGTGGAGGCTGACGCGGTCGAGGACCGGCGGGGAGTCCTCGGGGGCGTCGGGGTAGCGGAACGAGACGTCGTGGAAGCGCAGTCCGCTGTCCTCGGTGGGCGGCGCGACGGTGGCGGCCGGTGCCTCCGGCTTCTCGTCCATCACCTCGAAGTACCGTTCCGTGGCCGTCGCCGCCTCCTGGCTCATCGCCAGCAGGAAACCGATCGAGTCCACCGGCCACCGCAGCGCGAGCGCCGTCGACAGGAAGGCGACCAGGGTGCCCGCCGACAGCTCCCCGTCCGCGACCTGCACCGTCCCCAGCACCAGCGCCGCCCCGATGGCGACCTCCGGCAGCGTCACGATGACGCCCCAGATCGCCGCCAGCAGTCCCGCCTTGCGCAGCTCCGTCCCGCGCAGCGTCCGCGACAGCTCGCGGAACGCGCGGGCCTGACTCCGGTGCCGCCCGAACCCCTTGATGATCCGGATGCCGAGCACGCTCTCCTCGACGACCGTCGTCAGGTCCCCCACCTGGTCCTGCGCGCGCCGCGCCACCTCCGCGTACCGCTTCTCGAAGACCACGCAGGTCACCAGCACCGGGACGGCGGGCCCCAGGATCACCAGCCCCAGAGTCCAGTCCTGCGCCAGCATGATGGCCACGCCGACCAGGATCGTCACGCCGTTGACCAGCAGGAAGGTCAGCGGAAAGGCGAGGAACATGCGCAGCAGCATCAGGTCCGTGGTCGCCCGGGACAGCAACTGCCCCGAGGCCCAGCGGTCGTGGAAGGACACCGGCAGCCGCTGCAGACGCCGGTACAGATCCGCCCGCATCGTCGCCTCGACGCCCGCCAGCGGCCGGGCCACCAGCCACCGCCGCAGCCCGAACAGCAGCGCCTCGGCCAGACCGAGCAGCAGCAGGCACAGCGCCCCCAGCCACACCCCGGCCAAGTCCCCGTCGGCGATCGGCCCGTCCACCATCCACTTCAGGACGAGCGGGATCACCAGCCCCAGGCAGGAGGCGAGCACCGCGACGGACGCGGCGGTGAACAGCCGCGCCCGCACGGGCCGGACGTACGGCCACAGGCGCAGCAGACTTCTGACGGCGGAGCGGTCCTCGGCGGGTACGGGTGACGTCGGCATCAGCAGGAGCCTACGGACCGGCACGGACATCGCCCACCGAGTTTTGGCCGGACCCGGATCGGCCGCTGGTCCTACGACCTGCGTCTTCGAGCCGGCGCACGCCGCGGCCCCGCGGGGGCGTACGAGGGCACCGACCGATCGGCTCCGCGCCCGGGGGCCCTCGGGTGACTACGCCGCCGGGTAGGGCAGCAGTCCGCCCGCGATCCGCTCCCAGGAGGCCTTCAGCCCGGCGAGCACCTCGGGCCGGGCGGCGGCGAGATCGGCCTGTTCGCGCCGGTCGGCGGCCAGGTCGTAGAGGTGGTCGGCCCCGTCGGCGCCCTGGTAGTACTTCCAGTCCCCGCGCCTGAGCGCCCGGTTGCCCCGCACCCGCCAGAACAGGTCCCGCTCCGGCAGTTCCTCGCCGCGCAGCAGATACCCGGCGAGACTCGTGCCGTCCAGCGGATACGCCGGGTCGGGCCGGGCGCCGCCCAGCTCCAGCAGGGTCGCCGTCCAGTCGGGGGAGAAGTGCGGTTCGTGGCTGACCTGGCCGCCGTCGATCCGGGCGGGCCAGCGCAGGATCGCCGGCACCCGGATGCCGCCCTCCAGCAGTGAGGCCTTCTCCCCGCTGAGCGGCCACTGGTAGGAGAACCGCTCCCCGCCGTTGTCGCTGGCGAACAGCACCAGCGTGTTCTCCTCCTGCCCGGATCGGCGCAGCGCCGCCAGCACCTCGCCGACGGCCGCGTCCAGGCTCTGCACCATCCGGGTGTACTTCTCCACCGAGCCGCCGTCGTGGTGCAGCAGCGCGGCGGTGACCTCGGCCTGGCTCGTCGCCGCGCGGATCCGCGCGGCGATCTCGGCGCCGGCCTCGGCGTCGTCCTCCGCGAGCCAGGGCCAGTGCGGGGTGGTGAAGTTGAGGTTCAGCAGCCAGGGCCTGTCGTGGTCCCGGCCGACGTACTCGACGGCCCGCTCGGTCAGGACCTCCGTGTAGTAGCGAAGGTCCTGGTAGGTGGCGTCGCCCTCGTAGAGGTCGTGGTCGCCGAGCTGGCCGAGCTTGGAGAAGTACTCCAGCACGCCCCCGAAGTTGCCGAAGAACTCGTCCCAGCCGGACCGGGTGGGGCTGTAGTCGGGCAGCCAGCCGCAGTGCCACTTGCCGATCAGCGCGGTGGCGTACCCCGCCCGCTTCAGCAGGGAGGCGAGGGTGGGGTGGGACGGGTCCAGCCCCTGCGACCTGTTGGCGATCGGCTCGGCCAGTCCGCCGCGGGTACGGCCGGGATAGCGCCCGGTGTACAGGCTGAACCGGGTCGGCGAGCAGGTCGCGGACCCGGCGTACGCGTCGGTGAACCGCACCCCCTGCCGGGCCAGCCGGTCCAGGTGCGGCGTCTTGATGTGGGGTGCCCCGTAGGACGAGAGGTCGGCCCAGCCGAGGTCGTCGGCGAGGACGACCAGGAGGTTGGGGCGTCTGCCGGAGGCGGTGGGGCGGGCCGTGAAGGGGCGTTCGGACGGAGCGGCCTCGGCGGCGGTGGCCGTGCCGGCGACAGCGGTCACGGCGCCGCCGCCGACGAGCCCACCGAAGGTACGACGGGATATCTCGGGCATGCGGGGTCCTTGGTGCGGAGGGCGAAGGGCGGGGATCGGCAGCGCGCGGCTTCAGTGTGATCAGCCGGTCGCCCTCAGGACCAGGGATGCGGCCCGGAGTTCACGGGCCTGCAACGTTGCCTCAGCCCACCTTCAGCAGCAGCACCGCCCGCGCCGGCATCGTGATCGCCGTCCCCGCCCGGTGCACCACCCCCGGTGCCTGTCCCTGTTCCTCCCGTGACGTGTCGACGACCACCTCGTACCGCTCCGCCCACGGCGGTCCCGGCAGGACGAAGTCGGCCGGGCGGTCGCCGGCGTGCAGCACGGCGAGGAAGCTGTCGTCGACGATCGGGGCGCCGCGCTCGTCACGGCCGGGGATGTCCCGGCCGGAGAGGTACATGCCGAGGGTGGCGGCGGGGGCGTACCAGTCCCCTTCGGTCATCTCGGTGCCCCGCGCGGTGAACCAGGCCAGGTCCCGCAGGCCGTCCGCCGAGTGCGCGCGGCCGGAGAAGAAGGCGCGGCGGCGCAGCACCGGGTGGCGGTGGCGCAGGCCGATCAGGCGGGCGGTCAGGTCGGACAGGGCCTTCCAGCCCGGGTCCTTGAGCAGGGTCCAGTCCACCCAGCTGATCTCGTTGTCCTGGCAGTAGGCGTTGTTGTTGCCCCGCTGGGTGCGTCCGAGTTCGTCGCCCGCGACGAGCATCGGCACGCCCGTCGACAGCAGCAGCGTGGTCATCAGGTTCCGCAGCTGGCGGCGCCGCAGCACCCGTACGCGCTCGTCGTCCGTCTCGCCCTCCGCGCCGCAGTTCCACGCGCGGTTGTCGTCGGTGCCGTCCCGGTTTCCCTCGCCGTTCGCCTCGTTGTGCTTGTGCTCGTACGACACCAGGTCACGCAGGGTGAAACCGTCGTGCGCGGTGATGAAGTTGACCGAGGCGTAGGGGCGCCGCCCGCCCCAGGCGTACAGGTCGCTGGAGCCCGACAGCCGGTAGCCCAGGTCCCGCACGTCCGGCAGTGCGCCCCGCCAGAAGTCCCGGACCGCGTTGCGGTAGCGGTCGTTCCACTCCGTCCACAGGGGCGGGAAGGCGCCGACCTGATAGCCGCCGGACCCCACGTCCCACGGCTCGGCGATCAGCTTCACCCGCCGCAGCACCGGGTCCTGCGCGATCACCGCGAGGAACGGCGAGAGCATGTCGACGTCGTGCATGGAGCGGGCCAGCGCCGCGGCCAGGTCGAAGCGGAAGCCGTCCACGCCCATCTCCGTCACCCAGTAGCGCAGGGAGTCGGTGATCAGCCGCAGCACGTGCGGCTGGACCACGTGCAGGGTGTTGCCGCAGCCCGTGTAGTCGGCGTACCGGCGGGCGTCCGACTGGAGCCGGTAGTAGCCGCGGTTGTCGATGCCCTTCAGGGACAGCGTCGGGCCCAGCTCGCCCGCCTCCGCCGTGTGGTTGTAGACCACGTCGAGGATGACCTCGATCCCCGCCTCGTGCAGCGCCCGCACCATCCGCTTGAACTCGCCGACCTGCTGGCCCGTCGTCCCGGAGGCGGCGTAGGCCGCGTGCGGCGCGAAGTAGCCGATCGAGTTGTAGCCCCAGTAGTTCTTCAGTCCCTTGCGCAGCAGATGGTCCTCGTGCGCGAACTGGTGCACGGGCAGCAGTTCGACGGCCGTCACGCCCAGCCCGACGAGGTGCTCGACGGCCGCCGGATGCGCCAGCCCGGCGTACGTGCCGCGCAGTTCCTCCGGGATGCCGGGGTGCAGCCGGGTGAACCCCCGCACATGCACCTCGTAGATCACCGAGTCCGCCCACGGCGTCTTCGGCCGGCGGTCGTCCATCCACTCGTCGTCGGTGGCGTCGTCGTGGACCACCACGCCCTTCGGGACGTACGGCGCCGAGTCCCGGTCGTCGCGCACGGTGTCCGCGACCTGCTGCTGCGGCCAGTCCCGGACATGGCCGTACACCTCCGGCGGCAGGCCGAAGTCGCCGTCCACCGCCCGCGCGTACGGGTCCAGCAGCAGCTTCGCCGGGTTCCACCGGCCGCCGGTCCACGGGTCCCAGCGGCCGTGCACCCGGTAGCCGTAGCGCTGGCCCGGCATCACCCCCGGCACGAAGCCGTGCCAGATCTCATGGGTCAGCTCGGTCAGCCGCGCCCGGGTCTCCTTGCCGGCCTCGTCGAACAGGCACAGCTCGACCGCCTCGGCCCCACCCGCCCACAGCGCGAAGTTGGTGCCCGCCACCCCGTCCGGACCGACCCGGAACCGGGCACCCAGCGGCATCGGCGCCCCCGGCCACACGGGTGGTCCGGGGGCCCGGCGCGGCTGCGCGCCGTTCACGGCCACGCGGCGCCCGTTCTCGGCGGCCCGTTCCCCGGCCACCGCCTCCTGCTCGGCTGCGCTGGACACCGTTCAGCCTCCCACGGCTCGTGGAACGACGGGGAAGAAAGCGTACGGCGTCCCGCTCGCGGCGCCCTCTCGCGTCGTTCTCCCCACTGTTCTGCCCAGCGCTTGGCTCGCACTCACGTTTCCCCGGAGCGTGCCCGCTCGTTGGGGTCGTCGTGAGGCACGTAACTGGGCGCGCACGGCGCGCGGGGGTCGCACTGGCCGCCGTACTGACAGGGGCAGGACTGCTCGCCGGAGCCGCCGGCTGTACCGCGGACGGCACCGGCGGCGTCGACATCGGCGGGCTGGGCAAACCCCCGGCACCCGGGGAGACCATCAGGATCTCCCCGGACGACGGCGACAAGGGGGTGCGGCCCGGCACGCGGCTGCGGGTCCGGGTGCCCGGCGGGCGCCTGGAGTCGGTGAAGGTCGTCAAGTCGCAGGACGCGCAGGAGTCCCCGGTGCCCGGCCACCTCTCCGACGACGCCCTGAGCTGGGAGCCCGACGAGACGAAGCTGGCGCTCGCCGCCAAGTACACCGTCCACGCGGTGGCCCTGGACGCCCAGGGCCGCCGCTCCGCACGGCACGCCACCTTCACGACGTACGTCCCCGAGGAACGCTTCATCGGATACGTCTCCCCGGAGAACCGCTCCACCGTCGGCACCGGAATGATCGTCTCCCTGGAGTTCAACCGGGAGATCGAGAACCGCGCCGCCGTCGAACGGGCCGTCCACGTCACCGCGAAGCCGCACGTGGAGATCCGCCCGCACTGGTTCGGCAAGGACCGCCTCGACTTCCGCCCCGAGCGCTACTGGAAGCCCGGCACCCAGGTCACGGTCTCCCTGCGGCTCAGGGACGTCGAAGGGGCGCCGGGGGTCTACGGCCTCCAGTACAAGACGTTCTCCTTCACCGTCGGCCGCAGCCAGGTCTCCCTGGTGGACGCGGCCCGGCACACCATGCAGGTGCGGCGGGAGGGCGATCTGCTCGCCACCGTGCCGATCACGGCGGGCGCCCCGAAGACGACCACGTACAACGGCAAGATGGTCGTCACCGAGATGCTCGAGCTGACCCGGATGAACGGTGCCACGGTCGGCTTCAAGAAGGCCGACGGCAAGGGCGAGTACGACATCCCGGACGTCCCGCACGCGATGCGGCTGACCGACTCCGGCACCTTCCTGCACGGCAACTACTGGGCGCCGCACGCCTTCGGCAAGGTCAACGTCAGTCACGGCTGCATCGGGCTCCGGGACGTGAAGGGCGGCGGTTCGGACACGCCCGCGGGCTGGTTCTTCGACCGCAGCCTCGTCGGGGACGTCGTCGAGGTCGTCCACAGCAACGACAGGAAAGTCGCTCCCGACAACGGCCTCGGCGGGTGGAACATGGGCTGGACGGCGTGGAAGGCGGGCAGCGCGCTGAAGTGACCCGGCAGGAGCAGCGGGCCCGGCGCCTCCCCGCCGGGCCCGTTCGGTACGCAACGGTGACCATCGGCTGACGCGATGCTGAAAACTCTGCGGTTAATATGCGCCGATGCGTGCGGGCCGCGCGCTGGGGAGCGGGTCTGACCAGGCCCGGCGAGGGGAGAAGACTTGAACGTGCGACCGATATCGGGGGCGTCGGTTGACGCGCGGGGGCGAGGCCGGAAGGGGCCGGCGCTGATACTCGGCGTCCTGCTGCTGGCCGTCACCGCGTGCGGCGGAGGCGGTGGTTCCGGCTCCGGCGGGGGGAACGGCAAGGGCAAGGACGTCTCCCAGGCCCAGACCGAGCAGTCGCGGGCCGTCGTCGCCATAGCCCCGAAGGACGGCGCGACGTCCGTCGACACCAGCGGCGCCCTCAAGGTCAGCGCCACGCAGGGCAAGCTGACCGAGGTGCAGGTCAAGGACCCCGAGGGCACCGCGGTAGCCGGGAAGATCACCGACGGCGGCGCCTCCTGGACGCCGTCCACGCACCTGGCCTCCGGCACCAGGTACACCGTGCACGTGGTGGCCAAGGACTCCGAGGGCCGTACGGCCGCCGAGGACTCCAGCTTCACCACCCTCACACCGAAGAACACCTTCCTCGGCAACTTCACCCCCGAGGACGGGTCGAAGGTCGGCGTCGGGATGCCGTTCTCGATCCGCTTCACCCGGGGCATCACGAACCCCGGGGACGTCGAGAGGGCCGTCAAAATCCGGACCGAGCCGCCCGTCGAGGTCGCGGGCCACTGGTTCGGCAACGACCGCCTCGACTTCCGGCCCGAGACGTACTGGAAGGAAGGCACCAAGGTCACCGTCGACCTCGACCTCGACGGCGTCGAAGGACGCGACGGCGTCTACGGCAAGCAGGACAAGACCGTCTCCTTCACCGTCGGCCGCAACCAGGTCTCGGTCGTGGACGCCAAGAAGCACACGATGAAGGTCATGCAGGACGGCAAGGTCGTCAGGACCATCCCCGTCACCACCGGTGCGCCCGGCTACGAGACCTGGAACGGCCAGATGGTCATCAGCGAGAAGCTCACGGTGACCCGGATGAACGGCGAGACGGTCGGCTACGGCGGCGAGTACGACATCAAGGACGTCCCGCACGCCATGCGCCTGTCCACCTCCGGCACCTTCCTCCACGGCAACTACTGGGGCGGCGACGCCTTCGGAAACCGCAACGCCAGCCACGGCTGCATCGGCCTGCGCGACGTCAAGGGCGGTTACGACAGCGGTGTCCCGGCGGCCTGGTTCTTCAACCGCTCGATGATCGGCGACGTGGTGGTCGTGAAGAACTCCGACGACGCGACGATCGCCCCCGACAACGGCCTCAACGGCTGGAACATGTCGTGGGAGAAGTGGAAGGCGTGAGGCGGCAGGCGTGACGCGGAATCCGTGACGCGGAATCCGTGACGCGGAGGTGAGCTGAGCGACGGCCCCGGTGCGAGGTACCGCACCGGGGCCGCATGTGACCGACCGCACCCGGCCGACCGACGTTAGTCCCCGTGCTGTGTCTGTCCGGGGGCAACCCCCGGGCCCCCGGCCGCATGTGACCGACCGCACCCGCCCGGCTGACGTTAGTCCCCGTTAACCTGGCTCGCATGACCGTGAATCTCGAAGTCGCCGAGGGCGTGGGCACGCTCCGCCTCGACCGCCCGCCCATGAACGCCCTGGACGTGGCCACCCAGGACCGGCTGAAGGAACTCGCCGAGGAGGCGACCCGGCGCGACGACGTACGGGCCGTGGTGGTGTACGGCGGGGAGAAGGTGTTCGCGGCCGGCGCGGACATCAAGGAGATGCAGGCCATGGACCACGCCGCGATGGTCGCGCGCGCCCGCGCCCTGCAGGACTCGTTCACCGCGGTGGCCCGCATCCCCAAGCCGGTGGTGGCGGCCGTCACGGGGTACGCGCTGGGCGGCGGCTGCGAACTCGCCCTCTGCGCGGACTTCCGGATCGCCGCGGACAACGCCAAGCTGGGCCAGCCGGAGATCCTGCTCGGGGTGATCCCGGGGGCCGGCGGCACCCAGCGGCTCTCCCGGCTGATCGGCCCGTCCAAGGCGAAGGACCTGATCTTCACCGGGCGGATGGTGAAGGCGGACGAGGCGCTGACGCTCGGGCTGGTGGACCGGGTCGTCCCCGCCGCCGACGTGTACACCGAGGCGCACGCCTGGGCGGCGAAGCTGGCGCAGGGCCCGGCGCTCGCGCTGCGCGCGGCGAAGGAGTCGATCGACACGGGGCTGGAGACGGACATCGAGACGGGCCTGGCCGTGGAACGGAACTGGTTCGCGGGCCTGTTCGCCACGGAGGACCGGCAGCGCGGGATGCGCAGCTTCGTGGAGGAGGGCCCAGGCAAGGCGAAGTTCCTCTGACCTCCGCGCACTTGACAGGACGGCTGATGCGGTGTCCCCCGATGGGGCGGTGCGGGAAACCCTGAGCGACCGTCGGATCCGTCTTGCCCGGGGAGCCGGTCGACTGTCCCCGGCCGGGTCTTCGCCGCAGGTCACCAGGGTCGCACGAGGCTTCGAAGCGCCACTGGCATATGCCTTTCGGATCTCGCGCGATGCCCGGTTCCGCAGGGTGTATTCCCCTGGAACGGCCCCGGAGGATGCTCTGGGCGGCCATGATGGGGGGCATGGCGGGGCTGGAGGGCATCGAACAGCCGCGGGGAGAGGGCCGTGCGACCGCGGCGCGCTGGTCTCCGGCGGTCGAGGACGAACACGCGCTCAAGGTACTCGAACTGTTCGGTGATCCCACGCAGGGGGAGATCCCGCTGCCGTCCCGCCCCGAGTCGGCGGCCACGGCGCGCCGGCTGGCCCAGGTGGTGGTCCTGCGTCAGTGGGGGCTGACCCCCAGGATGACCGAGGACGCCGTCCTGCTCGTCTCCGAACTGGTCGGCAACGCCGTCCGCCACACCGGCGCCCGCGTCTTCGGCCTCCGCATGCGCCGCCGTCGCGGCTGGATCCGCGTCGAGATCCGCGACCCCTCCCGCGGCCTGCCCTGTCTGATGCCGGTGCAGGAGCTGGACATCAGCGGCCGGGGCCTGTTCCTGGTGGACAAGCTCTCCGACCGCTGGGGGGTCGACCTCTTGCCGAGGGGCAAGACCACCTGGTTCGAGATGAGGGTGGCGGACCGCTGAGCGCCGCGACCCGTACCGGCCGCCATTCGGGCGAATCGCGCACTTTCCCCCGTAACCCCCCTTAAATGGTGCGGTGACCACGACCGACCGCCGGACGGCACTCCGTACCGGTGCCGCCCTCGTCGCAGCCGGCGCTCTCACCGCCGGCTGCGCCCCCCACGGGGCCGCCGCCCGCCCGGCCCCCGCGACCCAGCCCGGCCCCGCCCGCACCACGGCCTCCGCGACCCCGCCCGGCCCCGCCGGGACCACGGCCCCCGCCCCCCGCCGCTTCCCCGGCCACCCCGCCCAGCTCACCCACGGTCCCCGCACCCGCCCCCGCGTCGCCCTCACCTTCCACGGGCAGGGGGATCCCGCCACCGCCCGAGCCCTTCTCGCCACGGCCGAACGGCACCAGGCCCGCGTCACCGTGCTCGCCGTCGGCACCTGGCTCGACGCGTATCCGGACCTCGCCCGCCGCGTCCTCGACGGCGGTCACGACCTCGGCAACCACACCCTGCGCCACCTTGACATCAACGCGCTGTCCGAGGCCGAGGCCCGCGAGGAGATCGCCGGCTGCGCCCAGCGTTTGAAACGCCTCACCGGCTCCATCGGCACCTGGTTCCGCCCCTCCCGCACCGTCCGCGCCTCCCCCCTCGTCGAACGCCTGGCCCGGCACGCGGGCTACCCGCACGTCCTCTCCTACGACGTCGACTCCCTCGACTTCACCTCGCCCGGCGCCGGAGCCGTCACCCGCCAGGTCCTCGGCGAGATCCGCAACGGGTCCGTGGTGAGCCTGCACTTCGGGTACGCCGACACGGTCGCCGCGCTCCCCGCCGTACTGGAAGAACTCCACCGCCGCGGACTGCACGCGGTCACCACCACGGAGCTGCTCAGCTGATGCCTCGCCACCTCATGACAAGCGCCCTCGCCGTCGGCGCCGCCCTCACCGCGCTCGCCGCCTGCGGCACCGGGAGCCAGGACCGCGCCACCGAGGCCCGCGGCACGAAGGCCGCCGTCCCCGCACCGGTGAAGAAGAAGGCCGTCGAGGGCCTGCCGGGCATGCCGCCGGTCCTCGACCCGAAGGACGTCTACGCGGCCGACCGCCCGAACAAGCTCTCCCCGGTCGTCAAGGACTTCCCGTCCCGGGTCTACGTCCCCAACACCGAGTCCGACACCGTCTCGGTCATCGACCCGAAGACGTACGAGATCGTCGAGACGATCCCCGTCGGCCGCCAGCCCCAGCACGTCGTGCCGTCCTGGGACCTGAAGACCCTCTGGGTCAACAACAACCGCGGCCACACCCTCACCCCCATCGACCCGAAGACCGGCAAGGCGGGCAAGGAGGTCGAGGTGCACGACCCGTACAACCTCTACTTCACGCCCCACGGCAAGTACGCCGTCGTGATGGCCTCCCTCGACCGCGAACTCGTCTTCCGCGACCCGCACACCATGAAGCGGATCAAGACCGAACCGGTCAGCTGCTACGGCGTCAACCACGCCGACTTCTCGCTCGACGGCCGGTACTTCATCGTCTCCTGCGAGTTCAGCGGCGAGCTGCTGAAGGTCGACACCGAGAAGATGAAGGTCGTCGGGCAGCAGAAGCTGCCGTTCGACGGCGCCATGCCGCAGGACGTGAAGATCTCGCCCGACGGGAAGAAGTTCTACATCGCCGACATGATGGCCGACGGCATGTGGGTCCTGGACGGCGACACGTTCACCGAACCGAAGCTCCTGCCCACGGGAAAGGGCACCCACGGCCTCTACATCGGCCGCGACTCCCGCGAGATGTACGTCTCCAACCGCGGTGAGGGCACCGTCTCAGTCTTCGACTTCACCCGGAACAAGCTCACCAAGAAGTGGCACCTGCCCGACGGCGGCAGCCCCGACATGGGCGGCGTCTCGGCCGACGGCAAGGTGCTGTGGCTGTCGGGGCGGTACGACGCCGAGGTGTACGCCATCGACACCCGCACCGGCAACCAGCTCGCCCGCATCAAGGTCGGCGGCGGCCCGCACGGTCTCGCCGTGTATCCGCAGCCGGGCCGCTACTCCCTCGGCCACACCGGCATCTTCCGCTGACGCGCGGCCGGTCGGCGTGCGGGCCGGTCGGCGTGCGGCCGGGTGGTCGCCGCGCCGGAGGACCGGACGGGCGGCTAATCTGACCTGCGTCAGTACGACAGCACGTGATCAGCAGGACGAGGGAAAAGGGGCGGATTCGGTGGCGGACATCGACGAGGCACGCAAGCACTTCGAGCGGATCGACACGGACGGCGACGGCTTCATCACCGCCGCCGAGTTCAAGACCGCCCTGGCTCAGCAGGGCGACTGGAACGTCACCGAGCCGGTGGCCGAGGCGATCATCAAGTCGCGTGACCTCAACGGCGACAAGGTCCTCTCCTTCGACGAGTTCTGGTCGTACCTGAACAAGTGACGTGAGCGGAATGAGGGGGGCGCCCGCGGGTGCCCCCCTTCCTCGCGCCCGGCGCCGGATCCGCACGTCCGGCGGCCGTCGTGCCGCCCCCGGTCCGGCGGCCGGCCGAAGCACGTGCCGGCCGGGTCACCGGTGAGACGCGGTCCGCCGTCGCGAGCGCCGGATGTTCGCCTGGTCGAGCCGCCGGCCTGGTCCGGGCGGTTCCGACGGGACGCGGAGGACCCGGAATAGTCCGGGGTCACCCGGGGTTCATGCCCAACAGGCGTATGCGCGTGCATCAATCTGATCTGGAAGGGCCTGTCATGAAGATCGGCATCATCGGCGCGGGCAACATCGGCGGCAACCTCACCCGGCGGCTCACCGCACTGGGCCACGACGTCTCCGTGGCCAACTCCCGCGGCCCGCAGACCCTCACGGCACTGGCCGAGGAGACCGGCGCGCGTGCGGTACCGGTCGAGGAGGCGGCACGCGGCGCGGAGGTCGTGGTCGTCGCGATTCCCGTGAAGGCGGTACCGGACCTGCCGTCCGGGGTCCTCGACGAGGCGGCCGACGGGGTCGCGGTCATCGACACCGGCAACTACTACCCCCAGCGCGACGGGCGGATCGCCGAGATCGAGGACGAGGGCCTCATGGAGAGCCGCTGGACCGCGCGGCGGCTCGGCCACCCGGCAGTGGTCAAGGCCTTCAACGGCACCTACGCCCAGGACATCCTGGACCGGGACCGCCCGGCCGGCGCCGCCGACCGCATCGCCCTGCCGGTCGCGGGCGACGACGAGGCGGCGAAGCGGAAGGTGCGCGAACTGATCGGGGAACTCGGCTTCGACACGGTCGACGCGGGCGGCCTGGACGACTCCTGGCGCCAGCAGCCCGGCACACCCGTGTACGGGCTGCGGGGCGGTGTCCAGGAGGTCACGAAGGCCCTGGCGGAGGCGAGCCCGCAGCGCACGCCGGAGTTCCGCGCGTAGGACTCCCGGGTCAGACGGTCTCCAGGGCCCGGTGCGGCCCGTCCGGCAGCTCGACCTTCACCGGGTCACCGGGCCGCACCACGCCTCCGGTCACGACCACGCTCATGATCCCGGACCTGAGCCGCGGCCTGCCCTCCGCGTCCCGCCCGACGACCTCTTTCATGAGCCCCTTGCGGAACCTGTCGATCTGCGCACACGGGTTCCGCAACCCGGTCACCTCCACGACCGCCTCGTCCCCGAGCCGCAGCAGCGTCCCTGCCGGCAGCCCCAGCAGATCGATCCCCCGGGTGGTGACGTTCTCCCCGAGCTGTCCGGCCGCGACCTCGAACCCGGCCGCCGCGACCTCCTCGAACAACTCCTCGTGGATGAGGTGCACCTGCCGGAGATTGGGCTGGGAGGGGTCCTTCCGCATCCGGAACCGGTGCTTCACCGTCGCCCCGGCGTGCACGTCACCCTCCACCCCGAGCCCGGCGACGAGCGTGATGCTCTCCCGGTTCGGCTTGGTGAAGGAGTACGTCCCGTTGCTGCTGACCGCGGTGACCGACCCGCTCATGACACGAACCTCTCTCGGAGTCAGGCGTCCGCGGCCCACTTCTTCAGCGCCGCCTTGCTGGTGAAGTCCGCCACGTTCTTGTCCAGCGGATCGTCGGTGTACTGGTGGAAGCGCCACGCCGCCTGGATGCGGGGCTTGCCGGCGGTCACGTAGTCGGCGATCCACAGACCATCACCCGCGTACGACGTCCTATCGACATTCAACCAATAGTTCCGATTGCAGTACAAGATCACTCTGTTGTCCGGCCGCAGCGCTTTCACCTTGCGGATGAAGCTGTCCTTCTCCGCGTTGCTCGCGTGGGTGCCGTCCCCGGTCGTCTCCCAGTCGACGGCGAGCATCTCACCCGCCTTCTCGGGGGCGTGCTTGACGAAGTACTCCGCCTGCGCGGTGAGGTTGCCCGGCCACAGGAAGTGGTAGTAGCCGACGACCAGTCCGGCGTCACGGGCCCGCTTCGTCTGCGCGGCGAGCTTCGGGTTGACGTACGAACGGCCCTCGGTCGCCTTGATGAAGACGAAGGAGAGACCGTCCGTGGCGTAGGAGGACGACTGGTACGCGCTCACGTCTATGCCACGCAGCATGGGGACTCCCTAGTGTCTGTGGGGGGACAGGAGCTGGCTGTCGACTGGGGACCCACCTTGGCACGGGTGATCCGCGCGTACCGTCCGGACGGCCAAACGTCAGCTTTCGCCGGGTGTGGGCGCCCCGTCGCCCACCGCTGTGAGCCGTCACGCCGTGGCCGTCAGCACTCGATGATGTTCACCGCCAGCCCGCCCCGCGCCGTCTCCTTGTACTTCACGCTCATGTCCGCGCCGGTCTCCTTCATCGTCTTGATGACCTTGTCCAGGGACACCTTGTGGGAGCCGTCGCCGCGCATGGCCATGCGGGCCGCCGTGACCGCCTTCGCCGCGGCCATGCCGTTGCGTTCGATGCACGGGATCTGGACCAGGCCGCCGACCGGGTCGCAGGTCAGGCCGAGGTTGTGCTCCATGCCGATCTCGGCGGCGTTCTCGACCTGTTCCGGGGAACCGCCCAGGACCTCGGCCAGCGCGCCCGCCGCCATGGAGCAGGCGGAGCCGACCTCGCCCTGGCAGCCGACCTCGGCGCCGGAGATGGACGCGTTCTCCTTGAAGAGCATGCCGATCGCACCGGCGGCGAGCAGGAAGCGGACCACCCCGTCCTCGTCCGCGCCCGGCACGAAGTTGATGTAGTAGTGCAGGACGGCCGGGATGATGCCGGCCGCGCCGTTCGTCGGGGCGGTGACCACGCGCCCGCCCGCCGCGTTCTCCTCGTTCACCGCCATCGCGTAGAGCGTGATCCACTCCATCGCGTGCGCCAACGGGTCGCCCTCCGCCCGGAGCTGGCGTGCGGAGACGGCCGCGCGGCGGCGGACCTTCAGACCGCCCGGCAGGATGCCCTCGCGGGACATGCCGCGCGACACGCACGCCTGCATCACCCGCCAGATCTCCAGCAGCCCCCCGCGGATCTCGTCCTCGGTGCGCCAGGCCCGTTCGTTCTCCAGCATCAGCGCGGAGATCGACAGGCCGGTCTCCTTCGTCAGCCGCAGCAGCTCGTCGCCCGTGCGGAACGGGTACTTGAGCACGGTGTCGTCCAGCTTGATGCGGTCCGCGCCCACCGCGTCCTCGTCGACGACGAAACCGCCGCCCACCGAGTAGTACGTCTTGGACAGCAGCTCCGCCCCCGAGGCGTCGTACGCCCACAGGGTCATGCCGTTCGCGTGGTAGGGGAGGGTCTTGCGGCGGTGCAGGACCAGGTCCTGGTCGAAGGAGAACGGGATCTCGTGCTCGTCGAGGAGCCGGATGCGGCCCGTCTCCCTGATCCGCGCCACCCGGTCGTCCGCCGACTCCACGTCCACCGTGCGCGGCGAGTCGCCCTCCAGCCCGAGCAGCACCGCCTTGGGCGTGCCGTGCCCGTGGCCGGTCGCGCCCAGGGAGCCGTACAGCTCGGTGCGCACCGTCGCGACCGAGCCCAGCAGGTCCTCGTTGCGCAGCCGGCGGGCGAAGATACGGGCCGCGCGCATCGGGCCGACCGTGTGGGAGCTGGACGGGCCGATGCCGATCGAGAACAGGTCGAAGACCGATATGGCCACGGTGACTCCTCAGGACGGGGTGGTGCAGGGGGCGCGCCCCGTACGACGAGTGTGCGGGGCGCGCCACACAAAGGAACTACTTGTTCAGACCGGGATACAGCGGGTGCTTGTCGGCGAGAGCCGTGACCCGGGCCTTCAGCGCCACCACGTCGGCCTCCCCGAAGGGGGAGGGCGCCTTCAGGGTCTGCGCGATGACGTCCGCGACCTCGGCGAAGTCCTCGGCGGTGAAGCCGCGGGTGGCCAGGGCGGGCGTGCCGATCCGCAGACCCGACGTCACCATCGGCGGCCGCGGGTCGTTCGGGACGGCGTTGCGGTTGACCGTGATGCCGACCTCGTGGAGCCGGTCCTCGGCCGCCCGCCCGTCCAGCTCGGACGCGCGCAGGTCGACCAGGATCAGGTGCACGTCGGTACCGCCGGACAGGACGTCGATCCCGGCCTCGCGGGCGTCGGCCGCCGTCAGACGCTCGGCGAGGATCCGCGCTCCCTCCACCGTACGCCGCTGGCGCTCCTTGAAGTCCTCGCTCGCCGCGACCTTGAACGAGACCGCCTTGGCGGCGATCACGTGCTCCAGCGGGCCGCCCTGGAAGCCCGGGAAGACGGACGAGTTCAGCTTCTTGGCGAAGTCCTTCTTCGCCAGGATGATGCCGCCGCGGGGCCCGCCCAGCGTCTTGTGGGTGGTGGAGGTGACCACGTCCGCGTACTCCACCGGGTTCGGGTGCAGGCCGGCCGCGACCAGGCCCGCGAAGTGCGCCATGTCGACCCACAGGTACGCGCCGACCTCGTCGGCGATCCGGCGGAACTCCGCGAAGTCCAGCTGACGCGGGTACGCCGACCAGCCCGCGATGATCACCTTGGGCCGGTGCTCCTTGGCGAGCCGCTCCAGCTCGGCCATGTCGACCAGACCGGTGGCGGAGTCGACGTGATAGGCGACCACGTCGAACTGCTTGCCGGAGAAGTTCAGCCGCATCCCGTGGGTCAGGTGGCCGCCGTGGGCGAGGTCCAGCCCGAGGATGGTGTCGCCGGGCTGGGCCAGCGCGAACAGGGCGGCCTGGTTGGCGGAGGCGCCCGAGTGGGGCTGCACGTTGGCGTACTCGGCGCCGAACAGCTCCTTGACCCGGTCGATCGCGATCTGCTCGGTGACGTCGACGTGCTCGCAGCCGCCGTAGTAGCGGCGGCCCGGGTAGCCCTCGGCGTACTTGTTGGTGAGGACCGAGCCCTGTGCCTCCAGCACCGCGACCGGCGCGAAGTTCTCGGAGGCGATCATCTCCAGGGTGGACTGCTGGCGGCCCAGTTCGGCGTCGACGGCGGCGGCGACCTCCGGGTCGAGCTCGTGCAGGGGCGTGTTCAGTACGGACATCAGGTCCACGACTCCTCAGCCGGCGGAAAAGGCGGTGTACTCGTCGGCGGAGAGCAGATCGGCCGGCTCCTCCGTGACGCGTACCTTGAACAGCCAGCCGCCCTCGAAGGGGGCGGAGTTCACCAGCGACGGGTCGTTCACCACGTCCTCGTTGACCTCGGTGACCTCACCGCTGACCGGGGAGTACAGGTCGCTGACCGACTTGGTCGACTCCAGCTCGCCGCAGGTCTCGCCCGCGACCACGGTGGTACCGGCCTCCGGGAGCTGCACGAAGACGACGTCACCGAGCGCGTTGGCCGCGTGCTCCGTGATGCCGACCGTCGCGACGCCGTCCTCGGCGCCGGACAGCCACTCGTGTTCCTTGCTGTAGCGCAGCTGCTGGGGGTTGCTCATGGCCTGAATTCTCCTGTACGCGGGGGAGTGCTGAGGAAGGGGGGACTGCTGGAAACGTGCGTGAGCAGCACACATGTGCGCGGGGTCACACACGGGGACCCGGCCCGGTGGCTACTTCTGACGCTTGTAGAACGGCAGCGCCACGACCTCGTACGGCTCGTGACTGCCCCGGATGTCCACGCCGACACCCGTGGTGCCCGGCGCCGCGTGCGCGGGATCGACGTACGCCATCGCGATCGGCCTGCCGAGGGTGGGGGAGGGGGCACCGGAGGTGACCTCGCCGATCACCTCGCCGCCGGCCACGACCGCGTACCCGGCGCGCGGGACGCGACGCCCCTCGGCGACCAGGCCGACGAGGACGCGCGGGGGGCTGCTCTCGGCGCGGGAAGCGGCCTCGGCGAGCGCCTCGCGCCCCACGAAGTCGCCCTCCTTCCCGAACTTCACCACCCGGCCGAGCCCGGCGTCGAAGGGGGTGAGGGAGGTCGACAGCTCGTGCCCGTACAGCGGCATGCCCGCCTCCAGGCGCAGCGTGTCCCGGCAGGACAGTCCGCACGGGACCAGGCCGACGCCCTCGCCGGCCTTCGTCAGCGCCTGCCACAGCTCCACGGCGTGCTCCGGCCGCACGAACAGCTCGAAGCCGTCCTCGCCGGTGTAGCCGGTGCGGGCGATCAGGGCGGGGACACCGGCGACGGTGCCGGCCAGCCCGGCGTAGTACTTCAGGCCGTCGAGGCCGGCGTCGGTGAGGGACTTCAGGACGCCCGGCGACTCGGGGCCCTGCACGGCGATCAGGGCGTAGGCGTCCCGGTCGTCACGGACCTGCGCGTCGAAGCCCGCCGCACGCTCGGTCAGCGCGTCCAGGACCACTTGGGCGTTGGAGGCGTTGGCGACGACCATGTACCGGGCGGACCCGGCCTCGGTGTCGGCCAGCCGGTAGACGATCAGGTCGTCCAGGATGCCGCCGTCGGCCCGGCAGATCATGGTGTAGCGGGCCCGGCCGGCCTTGACGCCCCCGATGTCGCCGACCAGCGCGTAGTCGAGGAGCGCGGCGGCCTGCGGGCCGGTCACCGTGATCTCGCCCATGTGCGAGAGGTCGAAGAGCCCGGCCCTCGTGCGTACGGCGAGGTGCTCGTCGCGCTCGGAGCCGTAGCGCAGCGGCATGTCCCAGCCGGCGAAGTCGGTCATCGTCGCGCCCAGCGAACGATGCAGGGCGTCGAGCGCGGTACGGCGCTTGTCGGGGGATGCGGTACTGCTCATCGGTCGGTCTCCCAGGGCATGACGGCGAGGTCGTTCCTCCCCATCTGTCATCGGAACCTGAGAGGTTCGTCACGACCCCGCGAAACGGTGGTCGTGACTTGCACCGTGGGTGGAGCCGCTGTCGCAGCGGCCCGCTTTTCAGATGTGCCTCGCCCGCGCGGTACGGGGCCTGAGAGATTCAAGGGAGGGACTTGCTCCTTCGGCGCCCGGGCACTCGTACCCCAGAGGTACGGCCCGGAACTCTCCCGCGCGGATTCAAACGGCCGGTATGCAGTTGGCGCCGACATCATTGCACGCATCGGCCGACGGCGGCAGGCCACATATTGTGACCGGCTTGTGGCAGGACGTGCACGAAAACACGAGACACCGCGCATTACCTTCTCTTTACACTCGACGGGGATGGGACGCGTGACCACCCCAGGGGAGGACGATCACGGTGAACAGGACCACGGCGTACGCCACCACCTCGGCCCTCGCGCTGCCCGGGCAGCCGACGGCTCCGGCCACGGAGGCCTGCCACCCGATCGGCGCACCCGTCGTCCGCGACCTCCGCGAGCGGGGCGGCCAGAGCCCGCACGCGCTGCTCTTCGGCCCCAAGGACCTCGTCGTGATCACCGGCCTGCCCGGCAGCGGCAAGTCCACGCTGATGCGGCGCACCGTCAAGGGCACCCGCATCGACTCCCAGGACACCCGCGACCGCTGGGACGCGCGGATGCCGCGTTCTGTGCCGTACGCGCTCTACCGCCCGCTCGTCCGCGCCGCGCACTACGCCGGCCTGCGCCGCGCGCTGCGCTCCGGCGAGGGTGTCGTGGTGCACGACTGCGGTACGCAGGCCTGGGTGCGCCGCTGGCTGGCCCGGGAGGCCCGCCGCCGGGGCGGCACTCTGCGCCTGCTGCTGCTCGACGTCACCCCCGGTCTCGCTCTGGAGGGCCAGCGGGAGCGCGGCCGGGGCGTCTCGCGGTACGCGTTCCTGCGCCACCGGAGCGCCGCGTCCCGCCTGATCAGCGCGGTCGAGCAGGGCGACCTGCCGCCGGGCTGCGGTTCGGCGGTGCTGATCGACCGGGACGCGGCGAACGTGCTGCTCCGGATCGGCTTCACCGGCTGACACCTCCACGGTGTGCTCCGTACCCGTTAGCCTTTTCAGCCACAGCAAGCGGTACTCGGCAGGCGGTAGGCAGGCAGATGGACTTCCCGGCGGATCTCCCCGCTGACTTCCCGGGCTTCCCGGCACAGGCGCACCCCCACCCGCACGGCGGATGGCCCGGCAACGAACTGGAGGAAGTGCTCTCCGCCTCCCTCGGCATCCCCGGGGCGGGCGGGCGGATCATCGAGGTGCTGGGCCGCAGCTTCGTCTGGGTTCCGCTGCCCAACGGCGGCGGTCCGCACAGCGGCCCGCTCGACCTGCCCACCCTGGAGATCGAGGGCCAGGCCTATGTGCCGGTGTTCAGCTCCGAGGAACAGTTCCGGCAGGTCGCCGGCTCGCACATGGCGTACACCATCGCCCCCGCCGTCGAGTTCGCGCGCGGACTGCCGCCCCAGGTCGGCCTCGCCGTGAACCCGGACGGCACGGTCGGCGTCCCGCTCCCGCCGGCGGCCGTCGCCGGCCTGTGCCGGGCGGGCCGCACCCCGCTGGACGGCCCCGCGAGCGGCGGCCGGGTCAAGCTGTACGAGCCCGACTGGCAGGACGACCCGGTGGACTTCCTGGCCGCGGCCTCCTCCGAGTTCGCCGCGACCGGCGTGGTCCGCACGGCCCGCCGCTGCCTCGCCGCCATCGAGACGGCCGACCCGGTGATGTTCGTGGGCGTGGAACTGTCCCAGTGTGAGGGAGACATACGGGCGCTCCCCATGGAGGCCCTGTCCCGGGCCCTCACCCGGGCCCCGGCCCCGTGGCCCGTCAACCTGGTCCTTCTGGACGTGGCGGACGACCCGGTGGGCCACTGGATGAGGGAGACGGTCCGGCCCTTCCACACGGGGGACCACTAGGAATCCCGCCGGGGGCGGCCCACCCCGGGGACGCCGGGAACCGCGCGGCCGGCCGCACCGCCCGCACCCGTCGGCGACGAGAGGCCCCGCGCTGCTGGGCTGTGTCGGGGGCACCTCCACTTAAGCTGGTTCCATACTGCGGGGCAGACTCTCGAAGGGGCGGTACAGGTGAGCGCCAGCGGCATCGCGACCGGGCAGGTCGAGCACATGCTGCGCCAGGTGACGCCCGGGCGTTACGACGCCTACGAGGCACTCCTGCGCGCGCTCGCGACCCCGTCCTCCGGCCAGATCTGGATGCTGCTGTGGCACGGCCAGGCCGGCTCCCCCGACGCCCAGTACGGGAACATGCAGGTCGACGGGTACGGCTACGCCCCCTGCGTCACCTCCGCCCAGGAGTTGTCGGCCAGCGGCTGGAACAGATCGTACGAAGTGGTCGACGGTCTCGACGTGGCCCGCACCCTCTACCCCGACCACTACGGCCTCTGGCTCAACCCGCACGCCCCGGGCGGCGGCGTCGGCATCCCCTGGCTCGACCTGCGCCGGATCGCCACCGGCCTGGAACGCCAGCCCGCCGGTCCCCTGCGGCTGTCCGAACCCGCCATCGAGATCCCGCAGTTCTACGCCCTGCTCGCGCAGAACGCCCACCGCACCCCGGCCGTCCGCGCCCTGCGCCGCGCCTGGGTGCAGCCCGCGCTCGGGGCGCCGTATCTCGCGATCGGGCTCGACGTGTACGACACCAGCCCGCCGGCCGTCGACTCGGTGCGCGCGATGATGCAGCAGTCCATCGGCGCGGTGCCGGACGGACTGCCGGTGTCGACCGTGGCGATGTCCGACGAGTACGACCCGGTCGCCCTGTGGATGCGGGCCGGCGCCCGCCCGTTCTACGACCGCGAGGCCCACGCCGCCCCGGCTCAGGGGCCTGCGGCGGGTTACGGGTACCCGCCGGCCCGCAGCGGCTACTGACCCCGTCGACGGCACCGGCCGGCCCGCCGCGGAGAGCGGTGGCCGGGGCGTCCGCCGCAGTGGCCCGCCCACTTCTTCGCGCGTAGACCGAGGTGATAAAGCATCACCTGTCCCGTTTGCCCCAACTAGCCCACGTCCGGCCCGCGTTACCCCTCGTCCGGATAACGGAACCCCCCAAGCAGCATCACGGTTACGCATCCTTTCACCGCCAAGTCTGGCGACTGATCGCCAAAGCGTTGAAGACTCCCGTGAGACGCGGGCCGGTCGGTCCCGTGTGCGAGGAGAAGCAACCGCTACAGCGGCAGCCAGGGGGGTCGGCGATCGTCGACCCGAGAGGGGTCAATCTCACTGTGACCGCACCGATCGAGACCACCGGGGCGGAGGCCGGAGCGCAGCCCGAGGCCGTTCTCGCCGGAGTCAAGAAGAGCCAGATCGAAGGGCGTTCGCTCAGTCAGATCGCCTGGACGCGCTTCAAGCGCGACAAGGTGGCGATGGCGGGCGGCGTGGTCGTCGCCCTGCTCGTTCTGATGGCGGTGTTCTCGAAGCCGATCCAGTGGGTGTTCGACCTCGACCCCAACAAGTTCCACCAGGACTTGATCGATCCGGCCCTGCTCGCCCCCAAGGGCGGCTGGGGCGGCATGAGTTGGGACCACCCGCTCGGCGTCGATCCCCAGTACGGCCGTGACATGCTCGCCCGCATCATCGACGGGTCGTGGGTGTCCCTGCTGGTCGCCGGGGGTGCCACCGTCCTCTCGGTGGTGATCGGCACCGTGCTCGGCATCGTGGCCGGCTACTACGGAGGGTGGATCGACTCCCTCATCAGCAAGATGATGGACACGTTCCTGGCCTTCCCGCTGCTGCTGTTCGCCATCTCCATCTCCGCGTCGGTCCAGGACGGCTTCTTCGGACTCACCGGACTCCCGCTGCGCATCTGCGTGTTGATCTTCGTGATCGGCTTCTTCAGCTGGCCGTACATCGGCCGCATCGTGCGCGCGCAGACGATGACCCTGCGGCAACGGGAGTTCATCGAGGCCGCCAAGAGCCTGGGCGCGCGCGGACCGTACGTCCTGTTCCGGGAGTTGCTCCCCAACCTCGTCGCGCCGATCCTCGTCTACTCGACGCTGATCATCCCGACGAACATCCTTTTCGAGGCCGCGCTGAGCTTCCTCGGAGTCGGCATCGCGCCGCCCCAGGCCTCCTGGGGAGGCATGCTCAGCAACGCTGTGGATCTCTACACCGCGGATCCTCAGTACATGTTCGTGCCCGGACTGGCGATTTTCATCACCGTCCTGGCCTTCAACCTGCTGGGTGACGGGCTGCGTGACGCCCTCGATCCTCGCAGCAAGTGATCCATCGATAGAGGGGGATTTCCTCAGGTGAAGACGAGAAGGGTGACCGCCGCTGTGGCGTCGGTCCTGGCACTCTCGCTGGGTGCTGCCGCATGTGGTGGCGGCGGGGACAACGACAACGACAACGGAGGCAACGGCGCGAAGGACGCGGCGCTCACCTCCATCGTCAACGCGTCGAGCAAGAAGGGAGGGACACTCAGCCTGGAACACTCCGACGTGCCGGACTCGCTGGACCCGGGCAACACGTACTACGGCTGGGTGCAGAACTTCTCCCGGCTCTACGCGCGTACGCTCACCACGTTCAAGCCGGCGGCCGGCAAGGAAGGCCTCACGGTCGTCCCGGACCTCGCGGAGTCCCTGGGCAAGCCGAGCGCCGACGCCAAGACCTGGACGTACAAGCTGCGCGCGGGCGTCAAGTTCCAGGACGGCACGCCCATCACGTCCAAGGACGTCAAGTACGCGATCGAGCGCTCCAACTTCGCGCCCGAGGCCCTGTCCAACGGGCCCACGTACTTCAAGGCGTACCTGGAGGGCGGCGACGCGTACAAGGGTCCCTACAAGGACAAGTCGGCCGACGGCATCAAGTCCATCCAGACGCCGGACGACCGGACGATCGTCTTCAAGCTGAAGCAGCCGTTCGCCGACTTCGACTACCTGGCGACGTACTCGCAGACGGCGCCGGTGCCGAAGGCCAAGGACGACGGCGCGAAGTACGTGCAGCACATGGTGTCCTCGGGTCCCTACCAGTTCCAGTCGTACGAGGAGGGCCGCAGCGCCACCCTGGTGCGCAACCCGCAGTGGGACGCGAAGACCGACCCGATCCGCAAGGCGCTGCCGGACAAGGTCACGATCAAGTTCAAGGTCAACCCGGTCACGGTCGACAACGACCTGCTGGCTGACAAGATCACGGCCGACGCGGCCGGCACCGGTGTGCAGCCCCAGACCCAGCCCAAGGTGCTGACCGGCAACAACGTGAAGCAGACGGACAACTCGTACGCCGGCGCCACGCAGTACATCGCGCTGAACGTCAACGTGAAGCCGTTCGACAACGCGCACTGCCGCAAGGCCGTGCAGTGGGGTCTGAACAAGCAGTCCGTGCTCGACGCGGTGGGCGGCACGCCCAAGGGCGACGTGGCGACCACGCTGCTGCCGCCGTCGGTCAACGGCTACACCAAGTTCGACACCTACGCGACCGAGGGTCACAAGGGTGACGTGGCCAAGGCCAAGGCAGAGCTGAAGGCGTGCGGCAAGCCGAACGGCTTCGACACGATCCTGACCGCTCGCTCCGACCGTCCCGCCGAGGTGGCGGCCGCCACGGCCGTCCAGGAGTCCCTCAAGGGCATCGGCGTCAACGTCGAGATCAAGCAGTTCCCTTCGGGCAAGTACTTCTCCAACTTCGCCGGTGTCCCGAGCTACGTGCACGACAACAAGCTCGGCATGCTGTCGATGGCCTGGGGTGCCGACTGGCCGACCGGTTTCGGCTTCCTCGACCAGATCATCAACGGTGCCGCCATCAAGCCCTCGGGCGGCAACAACCTGATGGAGCTGAACGACCCGAAGATCAACAAGGCCCTGACGGACGCGATCGCCAACACCGACGACGCGGCCCGCACCAAGGCCTGGGGTGACATCGACAAGATGGTGCTGGACAACGCGTCCGTCGTGCCGCTCTTCTACCGCAAGAACCTGCTGCTCAGGCCGAAGTCGGCGACCAACGTGACGGTCACGCAGGCGTATCTCGGCATGTACGACTACCTGCTGATGAGTTCCTCGAAGTAACAGCAGGCCTGATTCCCTGAAAGGCAGGTGAAGGCACCGGGTGGCCGTGGCGGACACGCTCCGTCACGGCCACCCGGAGCCGTACAGCTGTGGCTGCGTACATCCTCCGACGCGTCATGGGCGCGGTGCTGTTGCTGCTGGTGGTCAGCGCAGTCACCTTCGCGATCTTCTTCCTGGTCCCCAGGCTGGGCGGCCAGACAGCCGACCAGCTCGCAACGCAGTACGTGGGCAAGGACGCCAACCCCGAGTCCGTCGCCGCGATCAAGAAGAACCTGGGCCTCGACCAGCCCCTCGCCGTCCAGTTCATGGACTACATCAAGGGCCTGGTGGTGGGCGCCGACTACAAGTTCGGGCCCGACGCCACCCACTGCGACGCCCCCTGCTTCGGGTACTCCTTCAAGAGCCACGTGGAGGTGTGGCCCCAGCTGGAACAGCGGATCCCGGTCTCGTTCTCGCTGGCCATCGGTGCCGCGGTGGTCTGGCTGATCTTCGGTGTCACCACCGGCGTCGTCTCCGCCCTCCGCAAGGGCAGCCCGATCGACCGCATCTCGATGTTCATCGCGCTCGCCGGCGTCTCGCTCCCCATCTTCTTCACCGGCCAGGTGCTCAACGCCCTGTTCGTGTACGAGATCCCCATCTGGGACAGCATCGACTACATCCCGTTCACCCAGAACCCGGCGGACTGGGCCTGGCACCTGCTGTTGCCCTGGATCAGCCTCGCCTTCCTGTTCTCCGCGCTGTACGCCAGGCTCACCCGGGCGGGCATGCTGGAGACGATGAACGAGGACTACATCCGCACGGCCCGGGCCAAGGGCCTCAGGGAGAGCACGGTGGTGGCCAAGCACGGGCTGCGCTCCGCGCTGACCCCGATCGTCACCATCTTCGGCATGGACTTCGGCACCCTCATCGGTTCCGCGGTGCTCACCGAGACGGTCTTCTCCCTGCAGGGCATCGGCGCCTACGCCGTCCAGTCCATCAAGGACAACGACCTGCCCATCGTGATGGGCGTGACCCTGGTCGCCGCCTTCTTCATCGTCTTCTGCAATCTCGTCGTCGACCTGGTGTACGCAGCCATCGACCCCCGGGTGAGGTACTCGTGAGCAAGCCCGACAAAGCCGCGCTCGGCGAACCGGCCACCGTCGCCCCGTCCGACGCGGACGACGCGTTCCTGTCCGTCCGTGATCTGCGCATCCACTTCACGACGGACGACGGACTGGTCAAGTCCGTGGACGGCGTCAGCTTCGACGTACGGCGGGGCAGCACCCTGGGCATCGTCGGCGAGTCCGGTTCCGGCAAGTCCGTCACCTCGCTCGGCGTCATGGGCCTGCACCGCTCGGCCAACGCCAAGGTCTCCGGCGAGGTGTGGCTGGACGGGCAGGAACTGATCGGCGCCCACCCGGACGAGGTACGGCGGCTGCGCGGCCGCAAGATGGCCATGATCTTCCAGGATCCGCTGTCGGCGATGCACCCGTACTACACGGTCGGCCAGCAGATCGTGGAGGCCTACCGGGTCCATCACAAGGTCCACAAGAAGGTGGCCAAGCAGCGCGCCGTCGAGATGCTGGACCGCGTCGGCATCCCGGAGCCCCACAAGCGCGTGGACAGCTATCCGCACGAGTTCTCCGGCGGTATGCGCCAGCGCGCGATGATCGCGATGTCGCTGGTGAACAATCCCGAACTGCTCATCGCGGATGAGCCGACCACCGCCCTGGACGTCACCGTGCAGGCGCAGATCCTGGACCTGATCCGGGATCTGCAGAAGGAGTTCGGCTCCGCGGTCATCATGATCACGCACGATCTCGGTGTCGTCGCCGAGATGGCCGACGAACTGCTGGTCATGTACGGCGGTCGGTGTGTGGAGCGCGGACCGGCCGACGCGGTGTTCTCCGAACCCCGCCATCCCTACACCTGGGGTCTGCTCGGCTCGATGCCGCGGCTCGACCGCGAGGAGACCGAGCGCCTCATCCCGATCCAGGGCTCGCCGCCCTCGCTGATCAACATCCCGGACGGCTGCGCCTTCAACCCGCGCTGCCCGTACGCCGACATCCCCAAGGACAACGTCACCCGCACGGTCCGTCCCGAGCTGACCGAGGTCGGCGGCCGGCACTGGGCCGCCTGTCACATGACGCAGGAGCAGCGGGAGCGTATCTGGATCGAAGAGATTGCGCCGAAGCTGTGAGCGATGAGAAGGCGGAGACCATCCCCGCACAGAGCGAAGGGCCCCGTCGTGCCGACGGCGAGGTGCTGCTGAAGGTCACCGGTCTGCAGAAACACTTCCCGATCCGCAAGGGCCTGCTCCAGCGGCAGGTCGGCGCGGTGCACGCGGTCGACGGCATCGACTTCGAGGTCAGGTCCGGCGAGACCCTCGGCGTGGTCGGCGAGTCGGGCTGCGGCAAGTCGACGATGGGCCGGCTGATCACCCGGCTGCTGGAGCCGACCGCCGGCACGGTCGAGTTCCAGGGCCGGGACATCACGCACCTCAACGTGGCCCAGATGCGCCCGATGCGCCGCGACGTGCAGATGATCTTCCAGGACCCCTACTCCTCGCTGAACCCGCGCCACACCATCGGCACCATCGTCGGCGCCCCCTTCAGGCTCCAGGGCGTCTCGCCCGAGGGCGGCGTCAAGAAGGAGGTGCAGCGGCTGCTGTCGGTGGTCGGGCTCAACCCCGAGCATTACAACCGCTATCCGCACGAGTTCTCCGGCGGTCAGCGCCAGCGCATCGGCATCGCCCGCGCGCTCGCGCTCAACCCGAAGCTGGTGGTGGCGGACGAGCCGGTCTCCGCGCTGGACGTGTCGATCCAGGCGCAGGTGGTGAACCTGCTGGACGACCTCCAGCAGGAGCTCGGCCTGACGTACGTGATCATCGCGCACGACCTATCGGTCGTCCGGCACGTCTCGGACCGGATCGCGGTGATGTACCTCGGCAAGATCGTCGAGCTGGCCGACCGCGACTCGCTGTACAAGGCGCCGATGCACCCGTACACCAAGGCGCTGATGTCGGCGGTGCCGATCCCGGACCCGCGGCGCAAGTCGGCCAAGAGCGAGCGGATCCTGCTCAAGGGCGACGTGCCCTCGCCGATCTCGCCGCCGAGCGGCTGCCGCTTCCACACCCGGTGCTGGAAGGCCACGGAGATCTGCCGGACCAAGGAGCCGCAGCTGGTCGAGCTGAAGCCCGGCCAGCGGGTCGCCTGCCACCACCCGGAGAACTTCGAGGACCAGGCCCCGCAGGACACGGTCCTGCTCTCCGACGCCAGGGAGGCGGTGGAGCTGGTGCCGGAGGCGGTGCTGGAGGAGTCGGCGGAGACGTCGGCGGCGCTGGCGGCGGAGATGGCGCCGGAAGCGGCGGCGGCGGAGGTGGTGCCGGACGTGGCGCCGGACGGGACTCCGGAGGTGGCGTCGGACGGGACGCCGGAGGCCGAGGGACACGAGTCCTCCACCAAAGAGAAGTAACTCTGCCTGAGCCCCCGCCTTGCTTTGTAAGGCGGGGGCTCGTTCGCGGGTAAGAATGGCAGGGTGCTCCAGCAACTCTTCAGCCCCTCCGTCCAGCACACGCTCGACCTCGTCGGCATCTTCGTGTTCGCCATCTCCGGCGCGCTGCTGGCCGTCCGCAAGAACTTCGACGTCTTCGGCATGGCCGTCCTCGCCGAAGTCACCGCGCTGGGCGGAGGGCTGTTGCGCGACCTGATCATCGGGGCCGTGCCGCCCGCCGCCTTCACGGACCTCGGCTACTTCCTCACCCCGCTGCTCGCCGCCCTCCTCGTCTTCTTCCTGCATCCGCAGGTGGAACGCATCCAGGTCGCGGTGAACGTCTTCGACGCGGCCGGCCTCGGCCTGTTCTGCGTCGCCGGCACGACGAAGGCGTACGAGTACGGGCTCGGCCTCACCCCATCGGCGGCCCTGGGCCTGGCCACCGCGGTCGGCGGCGGTGTGCTGCGGGACGTCCTCGCCAACGAGGTGCCCTCGCTGCTGCGCTGGGACCGCGACCTGTACGCGGTCCCGGCGATGGTCGGCGCGACGATGGTCGCGCTGTGCATCCGCTACGACGCCCTCACCCCGCTCACCAGCGCCCTCGCGGTCGTCACCGCCTTCGTGCTGCGGCTGCTCGCGATGCGGTTCCACTGGCGGGCGCCGCGCGCGTGGAACCGGCGGTCGACGGTCCGGGAGGAGTAGCGGCGCGCCGGGTGACCCGCACGTCGTCCCCGGCCGCCCGGAACACCCGCCGGAACCTCGGCGGCCGTCCGTCCCGCCGAGCGACGTCATGCGCCCGTCACAATCAAAGCTACCGCTTAGTAATTGCCTGTTGTACCGTGCAGGCATGCCAGAAGCAGCTACCGCGCGCGCCGTCATCGGCGACAGCGAGTTCGACCGTGACACCGCGCTGAACCGCCGCGAACCCGGGGTCTACGACATCGACCTCTCCGCCGGCTGGACGATCATCAACGCCGTCAACGGCGGCTATCTGCTGGCCGTGCTGGGCCGCGCCCTCGCGGACGCCCTGCCGCACGCCGACCCGTTCACCATCTCGGCGCACTACCTGACCGCGTCCCGGCCGGGCCCGGCGGTGGTGCGCACGGACGTCGTGCGCACCGGCCGCACCCTGTCGACCGGCCAGGCCTCGCTCTTCCAGTACGACGACGAGGGCCGCGAGGTCGAACGCATCCGGGTCCTCGCCTCCTACGGCGACCTGGACGCCCTCCCCGACGACGTGCGCACGACGGCCCGGCCGCCCGCGATCCCGCCCATGGAGCAGTGTTTCGGCCCCGAGGACAGCCCGGCGCCGGTGCCCGGCGGCTCCGCCATCGCCGACCGGCTGCTGCTCAAGCTCGACCCGTCCACCCTGGGCTGGGCGCTCGGGGCGCCGTCCGGCAAGGGGGAGATGCGGGCCTGGTTCGGGCTCGCCGACGGCCGTGACGCCGACCCTCTCGCGCTGCTGCTGGCGGTCGACGCGCTGCCGCCGACCGCGTTCGAGATCGGCCTCTCCGGCTGGGTGCCCACGGTCGAGCTGACGGTCCACGTCCGCTCCCGGCCGGCGCCGGGCCCGCTGCGGGTGTCGATCACCACGCGCAACCTGGCCGGCGGCTTCCTGGAGGAGGACGCCGAGGTGTGGGACAGCGCGGACCGGCTGGTCGCGCAGTCGCGGCAACTGGCCCGGGTCAGGCTGTGAAGGGCTCCCGCCCCCGCCGGGCCGCCGGCCTCCGGTAGACGCCGGCCCCTTCCCGGACTCGGCCACCGTCGGGCCGAGTCCGTAAGCCGCCGGGGCGAGGAACGCCCCGGCGGACGCACGACGTCACCGTCACTGTCACTGTCACCGTCCGCGTGCGCCGTGACCGACTCGGCAGTTCCTGCGGCTGGACTCCCCGACGGCGACGGCGACGGCACCGGCACCGGCGCGGCGTGACCGTGCGCCGGCAGCCGGTCGGCGAGCCGGACTCGCGCCGCCGCGTCGGCCCGCGCCGGTCAGTCCCGCCAGTGGCGGCGGCCGATGCTGATGAGCCGCAGCCGGCGTTCCGCCGCGTGCGTGACGCGCTTCCGCTCCTCCTCCGAGGCCTCCAGCGTCTCCAGGAACAGCGAGGCGGTGATCAGCATCTGGTCGACGTAGAGGGTGGCGAGCATCAGCAGGTCGTCGTCGTTCCAGCCGGCGGACTCGGGGTCCTTGGCCAGCTCGTCCCTCACCTCCCGGCCGAACCGGGCCAGTTGGTCGTGTATCGCCTCCCGGACCGGCTGGACTCCGCCGTGCCGCTCCCGGGCGATGAAGCGGACGTGTGCGGGGTACGCGTCCACATGGCCGGCGATGAGCTCGACGGCGCGCGTGATGCGCTGCTCGCCGTCGCCGGCCGTGGACACCGTCGTCCGGATCATCGGGTGCAGGCTGCCCAGTGCCTCCTCGACCAGGGCCACGCCGAGATCCGCGGTGGAGCGGAAGTGCCGGTAGAAGGCGGTCGGGGCGACGCCGACGGCGCGCGTGACCTCGCGCAGGCCGAGACTGCTCAGGCTCTGGTCCTCCAACAGTGCGAGCGCCGCGTCCAGGAGAGCCTGCCGGGTCTTCTGTTTCTGGGCCTGCCGGATGCCGAGCGTGTGACTCATGCCATGCAGTTAACAACTGTTCTCCGGAATTGAAAAGCCGTGCCGCGCGCTAGACTGGGAAGTCAGTGAACAACTGTAACTACAACCGTTCACCGAACCGTAACGGAGGGGGATCCCCACCATGCTGTTCCTCGTCGCCGCGCTCCTGCTGCTCGGCGTGGTCATGGGCACCGTCGCCCACGCGCCGCTGAGCTTCACCCTGGTCGCCGCCGTCGTCATCGCCGCCTGGCTCGGCGTCTTCGCGGTCCGCGAGCGCCACGGCCGCCGTCGTGGCACGTCCACGCCCTGACCCGGCCGCCCCGAAGCCCGACCCGGCCGTGGATCCGGCCGGCCCGACCTCAAGGAGCTGACCCGTCATGCACCTCACCGCACCGGCCACCACCCGCCGCACCGGCTTCCGCGACGCCGACGGCATGGCCGTCGCGTCCTTCGTCCTCGGCCTCCTCGGTCTGCTGGTCCTCAACGTCTTCCTCGGCCCGATCGCCATCGCCCTGGCGGGCGCGGCCCTCTGGCGCGGCACGAACCGCAGGGGCCGCGCGTACCTGGGCCTGGGCCTCGGGGTCGCCGACCTCGTGGTCCTGGTGGCCTTCATGCAGATGGACAACACGGTGTCCTGGAGCCTCTGAGAGAGAGCGCCGCGCTGACCGGGCCTGAACGGCTCAGGCCGACCGTGGCCCGAGGCCGCTCACCGGGGCCCCGTAGAATCGGGGCCACCATGGCATACCTCGACCACGCCGCGACCACCCCGATGCTCCCCGAGGCAGTCGAGGCACTCACCGCGCACCTGGGCATCACCGGCAACGCCTCCTCCCTGCACGCGTCCGGCCGCCGCGCGCGGCGCACCGTCGAGGAGGCCCGGGAGACCCTCGCGGAGGCGCTCGGCGCCCGCCCCAGCGAGATCGTGTTCACCTCCGGCGGCACCGAGGCGGACAACCTCGCCGTCAAGGGCCTGTACTGGTCCCGCCGCGACACCGACCCGGCCCGCACCCGGGTCCTCGCCAGCCCCGTCGAGCACCACGCCGTCCTGGACGCCGTCCACTGGCTCGGCGAACACGAGGGCGCCACGATCGAGTACCTCCCGGTGGACCGGCACGGCCGGGTCCACCCCGACGCGCTGCGCGAGGCCATCGCCCGCGACCCCGACGACGTGGCCCTCGCCACCGTCATGTGGGCGAACAACGAGATCGGCACGGTCCTGCCGATCCGCGAACTCGCGTCGACGGCGGCCGAGTTCGGCGTCCCCCTGCACGCCGACGCCGTCCAGGCCGTCGGTCAGGTCCCCGTCGACTTCGCCGCCTCCGGCCTCGCCGCGATGACGGTGTCGGGCCACAAGATCGGCGGTCCGTACGGCATCGGCGCGCTGGTCCTGGGCCGCGAGCAGACCCCCGTACCCGTCCTGCACGGCGGTGGCCAGGAGCGGCACGTCCGCTCCGGCACCCTCGACGTGCCCGCCGTCGCGTCCTTCGCGGTGGCCGGCCGGCTCGCCGCCGAGCAGCGCGCGTGGTTCGCCCGGGAGATCGGCGCCCTGCGCGACAGCCTGGTCGAGGCGGTCCGTACGGCGGTCCCCGACGCGATCCTGGGCGGCGACCCCGTGGACCGCCTCCCGGCCAACGCGCACTTCACCTTCCCGGGCTGCGAGGGCGACTCCCTGCTGCTCCTCCTCGACGCACAGGGCATCGAGTGCTCCACCGGGTCCGCCTGCACCGCGGGCGTCGCCCAGCCCAGTCATGTCCTCCTCGCCACCGGCACCGACCCCGACCTGGCCCGCGGCACCCTGCGCTTCTCCCTCGGCCACACCTCCACCGAGGCCGACGTCGAGGCGGTCGCCAAGGCGATCGGACCGGCGGTGGAACGGGCGCGGGCGGCGGGCCTGACGTAGCAGCGCGCCGGCGCACCTCCGGGGCGGTCCGCGCTACGCCGGGGCGGTCCGGCGCGGTGCCGGGGCGGTCCGCGCCTCCCGCACCAGCCGCAGGTACCGGTCCCAGTCCCAGTGCGGGCCCGGGTCGGTGTGGTCCGTCCCGGGCACCTCCACATGGCCGATGATGTGCTCGCGGTCGACCGGGATGTCGTAGCGCGCGCATATCCGGGCCGCGAGGCGGGCCGAGGACGCGTACATGGCGTCCGTGAGGTCCTGCGGGCGGTCCACGAAGCCCTCGTGCTCGATGCCGACACTGCGTTCGTTGTAGTCGCGGTTGCCCGCGTGGTACGCCACGTCCAGCTCGCGGATCATCTGGGCGATGTGGCCGTCCTTGCCGACGATGTAGTGCGCGGCGGCGCCGTGCCCCGGGTCCTGGAACACCTTCACCGCGCTGTCGAAGCTGCCCTGGGTGACATGGACGATCACCAGGTCTATCCCGAAGTCGTCCGGCCGGTCCGCGCGCCGCCAGTTCGCGTCGGACGCGGCCACCCAGCGCGCGCCGGTGTAGTCGACCTCGCCCTCCGTGCGCGGCTTCTGCACGCCGGGCGCGCGCCACCACAGCCGCGCCAGCTCGTCACGGGCCAGCACGGCCGTGCCCACCGCGGCCGCCGTGCCCCCGATCAGCAGGGCACGCCGGCCGATGCGCCGGTCCGTGTCCGCACCGGCGGCCCTGTTCTTGCCTGCTCGTGTCGGCCCCATGTGATCGTGAACGGATACTCGTGGGCTCCGGTTCCCGAGCGCCCTTACTCTTGAAGGGTTATGACTGACACCACGCAGCCCACCCGTCCTCTTCGTGTCCTCGCCGCCATGTCGGGCGGAGTCGACTCCGCCGTCGCCGCCGCCCGCGCGGCCGAGGCGGGGCACGACGTGACCGGCGTCCACCTCGCCCTCTCGGCGAACCCGCAGTCGTTCCGCACGGGCGCGCGTGGCTGCTGCACCATCGAGGACTCCCGCGACGCCCGCCGCGCCGCCGACGTCATCGGCATCCCGTTCTACGTGTGGGACCTCGCCGACCGCTTCCGCGAGGACGTCGTCGAGGACTTCGTCGCCGAGTACGAGGCCGGCCGCACCCCGAACCCCTGCCTGCGCTGCAACGAGAAGATCAAGTTCGCCGCGCTGCTCGACAAGGCGCTCGCGCTCGGCTTCGACGCGGTCTGCACCGGCCACTACGCCCAGGTGATCGTGCGCGACGACGGCACCCGCGAACTGCACCGCGCCTCCGACATGGCGAAGGACCAGTCGTACGTCCTCGGTGTCCTGGACGACCGGCAGCTCGCCCACGCGATGTTCCCGCTCGGCGACACGGTCACCACCAAGGACGAGATCCGCGCGGAGGCCGAGCGCCGCGGCCTCGCCGTCGCGAAGAAGCCCGACTCGCACGACATCTGCTTCATCGCCGACGGCGACACCCAGGGCTTCCTCGCCGCCCGCCTCGGCAAGGCGGAGGGCGACATCGTCGACGAGTCGGGAGCCAGGCTCGGCACGCACGAGGGCGCGTACGGCTTCACCATCGGCCAGCGCAAGGGCCTGCGGATCGGCACCCCGGCCCCCGACGGCAAGCCGCGCTACGTCCTGGACATCTCCCCGGTGGACAACACGGTGACGGTGGGCCCGGCCGACGCCCTCGACGTGACGGGGCTGACGGCGGTCAAGCCGCGCTGGTGCGGGGCCGCCCCGTCCGGCCCCGGCACCTACACGGCCCAACTGCGTGCCCACGGCGGCGAGACGGAGGTCACCGCCGGGCTCGTCGACGGCACCCTGGAGGTGACGTTCACCGAGCCGGTCCGCGGCGTGGCCCCCGGCCAGGCGATCGTCCTGTACGACGGCACCCGCGTGGTCGGCTCGGCGACGATCGCGTCGACCACGCGGGCGACGGCCCCCGTCTCCTGAGCCGACGGCACGCGCGCGTGCCGGCGGGTCACCCCGCGCGGGTCACCCTGTGAAGAACTCCGCCAAGACCGGTGCCAGCGCCTGGGGATCGACCATGTGGGTCTGCCCCTCCAGCGTCCGGTACGCGCCCTCGGGTGCCGCCTCCGCGACCGCCTGCGCCGCCTCGCGCAGCCATCCGGGGCTCGCGCCGCCCGCGACGGACAGGACGGGGACGGTGACCGACGCGAGCAGGTCCCGGGGGACCCGGCCGCCGCCCAGCACGGCGTCGTCGTGGGCGAGGCTCGGCGCGATGGCTTCCATGGCGGGCCACATGGGGGACTGACGGGCGCCGCGGATCATCTCCTCGGCCAGGCCGGTGAGCCTCAGGAACAGCTCGACCGCGTCCCCGCGCCGGTCCCGCGCGAGCGCCTCGGTCAGCCGTCGGGTGTACTCGGCCCGCTCCTCGACCGCGCTGTCGTCCATGGCGTACGGCACCTCGTACACGGCCACCCGGCGCACCGGCAGCCCGCTCGCCGCCGCGTGCAGGGCCAGCGCGCCGCCCGACGAGACGCCGTAGAGCGCCGCCTCGCCGCCCGCCACCTCGATCAGCGCGGCCAGGTCCTCGACCTCGCGGTCGACCGCGTACGGGGCCGTGTCGCCGCTGTCGCCACGGCCCCGGCGGTCGTACACGACGACGTCGAAGCGGTCCGAGAGGGCGGCGGCGAGCGGCCGCACCGTGCCACCCGTCGACATCGCACCGCTCACCAGGACGACCGCCGGTCCCTGTCCGGTGCGTTCGTACGCGAGGGGTGTGCCGTCGCGCGAAAGGGTCTTCTTGTCCATGACTGTGAAGACTGCCCCACGACACCGGATTAATCGGTCACAACACTTCCGTGTGCCTCTGCTCGGCGCTGCGCGGCTACTCGGGTTCCGCTCCTTCCCCTTCCTCCATCTCCTCCACTTCGTAGAAGCAGAGGTGGCCCTTGACGGCGGCGACCTCGGGCTTCGGGTCGGGATACGCCCACACCAGGTCCGCCGCGTCCGGCAGCGACCAGTAGGAGGCGGTGCCCTTGAAAGGGCAGTACGTGTGCGTCTCGGAGGGGGTCAGCAGGTCGAGCCGTACGTCCTCGGGCGGGAGGTAGTACCGCACCGGACAGCCCGTCTCCCGCAGGAGGAGGGGCCGTTCGCTCTCCGCCAGCACCTGGTCGCCATGGACGACCCGTACCCGCCGCGTGCCCTGCTCGATGGTGATCGTGTGTCCTTCGGCCATACCGGGACAGCACTCGCGGGCCCCCGGTTCTTCCCGCGTACCGTGACTCCATGCGAATCTGCGTCTTCCTTTCCGCCGCCGACCTCGACGAGCGGTACACGCGCCCCGCGCGCGAGTTCGCCGAACTGATCGGCAAGGGCGGCCACACCCTGGTCTGGGGCGGCTCCGACGTCGGACTGATGAAAGTGGTCGCCGACGGAGTGCAGGAGGCGGGCGGCCGGCTCTGCGGGGTCTCCGTGGACTTCCTGGCGGCCAAGACGCGTCCGGGTGCCGACGAGATGGTCATCGCGAAGGATCTCGCCGAGCGCAAGAGGCTGCTCCTGGAGAACGCCGACGCCGTGGTGATCATGGTGGGCGGCACCGGAACCCTCGACGAGGCAACCGAGATCCTGGAGCTGAAGAAGCACGGGCACACCGACAAGCCGGTGGTCCTCCTCAACACCGCGGGTTTCTACGACGGCCTCAAGGAACAGTTCCGCCGCATGGAGGACGAGGGGTTCCTGCCCCGGCCCCTGACCGACCTGGTGTTCTTCGCGGAGGAGCCGGTGGGGGCGCTGGCCTATCTGGAGGAGAGCCAGGGCATCGCGTGACGCCGGCGGTGCGCCGGGCGGGGGTGATGCGAGCATGGCGGGCATGGCTACACATGTGATCACCGGAGCCGGTTCCGGCATCGGCGCGGCCGTCGCCCGCCGTCTGCACGCGCGCGGGGACGACCTCGTGCTGCACGCGCGCGACGCGGGCCGCGCGAAGGAACTGGCGGCGGCGTACCCCGGCGCGAAGACGCTGGTGGGCGACCTGGCTGACCCCGACAAGCTCTCCTGGGCCTTCTCCCACCAGGCGCTGCCGGACCGGGTGGACTCCCTGCTGCACATCGCGGGCGTGGTCGACCTCGGCCCGGTCGGCGAGCTGACCCCGAAGTCCTGGCGCCACCAGCTCAACGTCAACCTCGTCGCGCCCGCCGAGCTGACCCGCCACTTCCTGCCCCCGCTGCGGGCCGCCCGCGGCCACGTGGTGTTCGTGAACTCGGGCGCCGGGCTGCGGGCGAGCGCCGAGTGGTCCGCGTACGCCGCGTCCAAGCACGGTCTGAAGGCGCTCGCCGACTCGCTGCGCGAGGAGGAGCACGGCAACGGGGTCCGGGTCACCACGGTCTACCCCGGGCGTACCGCGAGCCCGATGCAGGCCAAGGTGCATCAGCAGGAGGGCAAGGAGTACGACCCGTCCCGGTGGATCGACCCGGAGTCGGTCGCGACGACCATCCTGCTCGCGCTGGACCTCCCGAAGGACGCGGAGATCAACGACCTGACGGTACGACCGGGAGCGTGAGGACGGCGAGGGGGGCTCCGCCCCGGACCCCGCTCCTCGAACGCCGGAGGGGCTGTGTTCAGCCCGTCCGGCGTGTGAGGACGAGGCCCCCTCAGGGCCGAAGCAGGGCTGGGGGCGCGGCCCCCAGGGATGGGACGGGAGGGCGGCGGGGGCGAGGAACCGGAGTACGTAGGCTTCAAGGGTGAACGCACACTTCAGTTTCGGCCCTGCCACCGGCGTCGGCTCCCTGCCCGGCGGTGACGCCCGGGAGGCCGCCAGGACCGCCACCGGTTCCTTCGAGGACTTCCCGTTCCTGCCCGAACTCCCCGCCCGCGGCCCCGGCGCGGACATGATCGGCCGGACCGCCGGAATGCTCGTCGAGCTGTACGCGCGCGTGGAGCCCAGCGGCTGGCGGCTCGGCGACCGCCCGGGACGGGACACCCGGCGGGCCCGTTCCTGGCTCGGCGAGGACCTCGACGCGCTGGAGGAGTTCACCCAGGGGTACGAGGGCCCGCTCAAGGTGCAGGCCGTCGGGCCCTGGACGCTGGCCGCCGGGCTGGAGCTGAGGAACGGCGAGGCCGTCCTCTCCGACGCCGGCGCCTGCCGCGACCTCGCCGCCTCGCTCGCCGAAGGCCTGCGGCTGCACCTCGGAGAGGTCCAGCGGCGCGTACCCGGCGCCCAGGTCGTCCTCCAGCTCGACGAGCCGTCCCTCATCGCCGTCCTGCGCGGCGAGGTGCGGACCGCCAGTGGCTACCGCACCCACCGCGCCTTCGACCGGCAGCTCGTCGAGGCCACGCTCCGGGACGTCGTCGGGGTGCACGGCGACGGCCCGGTCGTGGTCCACTCCTGCGCGCCTGACGTCCCGTTCGCCCTGCTGCGCCGGGCGGGTGCGGCGGCGGTCTCCTTCGACTTCTCGCTCCTCACCGAACGTGACGACGACGTGATCGGGGAAGCGGTGGAGAGCGGCACCCGGCTGTTCGCCGGTGTCGTGCCGGGCACGGACGGCGCGTTGTCAGACCCTGCCGGTAGCGTCATGGGTGTCAGGACGCTGTGGCGCAGGCTGGGGCTGCATCCGGGGCTTCTCGCGGAGACGGTCACGGTCACGCCGTCGTGCGGACTCGCGGGGGCTTCCCCGGCGTACGCACGCGAGGCACTCGCCCACTGCGCCAGGGCGGCGAGATCCCTCGCGGACAACCCAGAGTAACGGGAGGACAACACGGTGGCCGGCGACAAGCAAGCGGAGACGACGGTGCCCGCACAGGCGCGGCAGCAGCACGCGCAGCTCGCTGAGCAGATCGAGGAGCACCGCTTCCGGTACTACGTGAAGGACGCTCCCGTCGTCAGCGACGCGGAGTTCGACCAGCTCCTGCGCACCCTGGAGGCGCTGGAGGAGGAGCACCCGGAGCTGCGGACGCCCGACTCGCCGACCCAGAAGGTCGCCGTCGAGTACGAGACCGACCTCGCGGAGGTCGAGCACCGCGAGCGCATGCTCTCCCTCGACAACGTCTTCGACGACGCGGGGTTGGCCGCCTGGGCCGACCGCGTGGCGAAGGACGTCGGCACGCCCGGCTACCACCTGCTGTGCGAGCTCAAGGTCGACGGTCTCGCGGTGAACCTGACGTACGAGGACGGCAGGCTCACCCGCGCCGCCACCCGGGGCACCGGACGGACCGGCGAGGACATCACGCCCAACGTGATGACGATCGCGGAGATCCCGCACCGGCTGAAGGGCGACCAGGTCCCGCGGCTCGTCGAGATCCGGGGTGAGGTCTACTTCCCGATGGAGGCCTTCCAGGACCTCAACGCCCGCCGGGTGGCGGCCGGCGAGAAGCCGTACGCCAACCCCCGCAACTCCGCCTCCGGTTCCCTGCGCCAGAAGGACCCCAAGGTCACGGCGACCCTGCCGCTGCACATGGTCGTCCACGGCATCGGCGCCCTGGAGGGCTTCGACGGCATGACCCGCCTCTCCGAGGCGTACGACCTGCTGAAGACCTGGGGCCTGCCGACCTCCCGGCACAACAGGGTGGTCGACGACCTGGACGGCGTACGGGAGTTCATCGCCTACCACGGCGAGAACCGCCACTCCGTGGAGCACGAGATCGACGGCGTGGTCGTCAAGCTCGACGAGATCCCGCTCCAGGGACGGCTCGGCTCCACCTCCCGCGCGCCCCGCTGGGCGATCGCGTACAAGTACGCGCCCGAGGAGGTGAACACCAAGCTCATCAACATCCGCGTGGGCGTGGGCCGTACGGGCCGCGTCACGCCGTACGCCCAGGTCGAGCCGGTCACGGTGGCCGGCTCGGAGGTCGAGTTCGCCACCCTGCACAACCAGGACGTGGTCAAGGCCAAGGGCGTCCTGATCGGCGACACCGTGGTGCTGCGCAAGGCCGGGGACGTCATCCCGGAGATCCTCGGCCCGGTCGTCGACCTGCGTGACGGCAGCGAGCGCGCGTTCGTCATGCCGGGCGAGTGCCCCGAGTGCGGGACGGCGCTGCGGCCGATGAAGGAGGGCGACGTCGACCTGCGCTGCCCGAACGCCCGCGGCTGCCCCGCCCAGTTGCGGGAACGCCTGTTCTATCTCGCCGGGCGCAAGTCGCTGGACATCGAGCACTTCGGCTACGTCGCCGCCACCGCCCTCACCCAGCCGCTGGAGCCCGCCGAGTCGCCGCTGCGGGACGAGGGCGACCTGTTCGACCTCACCATCGAGCAGTTGCTGCCCATCAAGGCGTACGTCCTGGACCAGGACAGCGGTCTGCCCAAGCGCGACCCGAAGACCGGCGAGGAGAAGGTCGTCACGGTCTTCGCCAACCAGCAGGGCGAGCCGAAGAAGAACGCGCTCGCCATGCTGGAGAACATCGCGGCCGCGAAGGAACGCCCGCTCGCCCGTGTGCTGACCGGGCTGTCGATCCGCCATGTGGGCCCGGTCGCGGCCGAGGCGCTGGCCCGTGAGTTCCGTTCGATCGAGCGGATCGACGAGGCCACCGAGGAGGAGCTGAGGAACACCGACGGCGTCGGCCCGATCGTGGCCGCCGCCGTCAAGGAGTGGTTCGCCGAGGACTGGCACCGGGAGATCATCCGCAAATGGCGGGCCGCCGGGGTCCGCATGGAGGACCAGGGTTCCGGGGAGGACCAGGGGCCGCGTCCGCTCGAAGGGCTCACCGTCGTCGTGACCGGCACCCTCGAGCGCTTCACCCGGGACGGCGCCAAGGAGGCGCTGCAACGGGGTGGCGCGAAAGTGACCGGTTCTGTTTCCAAGAAGACGTCCTTCGTCGTCGTGGGTGACAATCCAGGATCGAAGTACGACAAGGCGATGCAGCTGAAGGTTCCGGTTCTGAACGAGGACGGGTTCGACGTCCTGCTGGAACAAGGGCCCGAGGCGGCGGCCGGCGTCGCGCTTCCGGCAGAGGAGTAGCGAGGAGCAGCGGTTGAAGGCCACCCGATCGGCGCATATCAGATGCATACGGGTGGCCGGGGCGCATTCGGGCAACCGTCGACGACCGGTGCCCGTGGAAGCCTTCTGCGGCCTACTGTTGGGATGTGCGCCTGCCGTGCCCGGCTGCGGCTGGGGCATCCCTTTGCTCCTGAAGAGTCTTCAGGAGCGTCGGGAAGGGTTTTCCGACGCGGAGCCGCCGAGGGTTGTTGTCGGGCATCGGGCCGCGTGGCGAGGGCACCGCCGGCTGTGAGAGGGACGGGAATGAAACCGAGCGAGAGCGCCGCCCCGGACTCACGCCTGCGCCTGCGCCGGATGGCCGGCGCCTGGCGGGAGAGCCGGCGGGCCGGGCGGCCGGCGGAGCGTCCGGGCGGGGAGGGACATCCGGCCGGGCAGTACCCGGCCGGACCCTACACCGCGGCCGACGGCCTCGGCGCCTCCCCCCGCAGCGCCGAACGCGCGTCCGCGGTGCCGGGCGGCGAGCCGGAACGGCACCTGTCCTGGCCCGCGCTGCCCGCCTCGGTCGTCGCGGCGGCCGGGTTCGTCCTCGGCGCCGGCTTCTACCGGGCCTTCACCGCGGGCCACGCGCTCTTCCCGGCCGGCACGGTCGGCTGGTCCCTGGCCGTGCTGACCGGCGTCATCGTCGGCCACCTGGTCGCGCTCGGCCGCGCCCGCTGGTGGGGCGGCACCGGCTCCGGCGCCGCCCTCACCCTCGCCGTCCTGCTGCTGTACGGCTGGCTGTCCGCCGGCCTGGTCAGCCTCACCGTGGTCCTGCTGGTCGGCGTGGCCCGCCGGCACCGCTGGCGCCAGGGCGTGCTGCACGGCGCGGTGGACATCCTCGGCATCGCCGCCGGGGCCCTGCTGCTCGGCGCCTTCGGCCGGGTGCCGTCCGTCGAGGACCCCTGGGAGTCCAGCACCTGGACGCTCTACACCGCCCCCGAGGTGGTGCTGGTCGCGGTCGCCTACCTCGCGGTCACCCGCACCCTCGGCTGGTATCTGAACGCCCCGCGCTCCGGCGGCCTGCCCACCGTCGCCCGCACGGCCCTGGTCAGACAGGGCCTGCTCGCGGTCGCGCTGCTCGGCATCGCGCCCCTGGTCTGCGTGGTCGCCACCGCCAAGCCCATCCTGCTGCCGCTGTTCGCCATCCCCCTCATCGCCCTCGACTCCACCCTGTGGATAGCCCGGGCCCGGGCCGAGGAGCAGCTGCGCGATCCGCTGACCGGGCTTCCCAACCGCCAGTGGCTGCTGGAACGCATCTGGACGGCCCTGGACGACGCCGAGCGCATCGGCGCCCGCTCCGCCCTGATGCTGATCGACCTCGACCGCTTCCGGTCGGTCAACGACACCCTGGGCCACCTCGCCGGTGACCGCCTGCTGCTGCAGATAGCCGACCGGCTCCGGCTGGCGCTGCCGCGCGGCGCGGAGGCGGCGCGGCTCGGCGGCGACGAGTTCGCCGTCTTACTGCCCGTCGCCGACTCCACCACCTCAGCGACCCGGGTCGCCCGCGGCCTGGTGGCCGCCCTCAGCTCCCCGCTCGACCTCGACGGCCTCACCCTCGTGCTGGAGGCCAGCGCCGGAGTCGCCGTCTTCCCCGACCACGCCCTCGATGCCGAGGGCCTGCTGCGCCGGGCGGACGTGGCGATGTACCAGGCGAAGCGGGACCGCACCGGCGTCGAGGTCTACGAGTCCAAGCGGGACTCGAACACCCCGGACCGGCTCGGACTGCTCGGTGATCTGCGCCGGGCGCTGGACGCGCACGAGGTCCAGCTGCACTACCAGCCCAAGGTCCGCTTCGACGGACAGGTCGCCGGACTCGAAGCCCTGGTCCGCTGGGTGCACCCCGAGCGGGGCAAGGTGCCGCCGGACGAGTTCATAGCCATCGCCGAGTCGTCCGGGCTGATGCCCCATCTCACGGAGTACGTCCTGGACACCGCCCTCGGGCAGGTCGCCGAGTGGCGCTCCCAGGGGCTGTACGTACCGGTGGCGGTCAACGTCTCCCCACGCGACGTCCACACCCCCGGTTTCGCGGGCTCCGTCGCCGCCCGGCTGGCCCGCCACGGCGTTCCCGCGGGAGCGCTCCAACTGGAGATAACGGAACACGTCCTGCTGGAGGACCCGCAGCGCGCCGCCGACACCCTCGCCGCACTGACCGGGCACGGCGTGAAGATGTCCCTGGACGACTTCGGCACCGGCTACTCGTCGCTGGTGCACCTGCGGCAGCTCCCGGTGAGCGAGCTGAAGATCGACCGTTCCTTCGTGGCCAGGCTGGCCATCGACACCGAGGACGCGGAGATCGTGCGCTGCACGGTCGACCTCGCCCACTCCCTCGGGCTCCTGGTGGTCGCCGAAGGCGTCGAGGACGACGAGACCTGGGAGCGGCTGCGCGACCTCGGCTGTGACGCCGTACAGGGCTGGCTGGTCGCGGCGGCGATGCCGCCGGAGGAGACGACGGCGTGGCTGCTGGCCCGGGGATCCAGGGGCTGGCAGCGACCGCGGGCGGCTCTGCCGGCCGCCGAGTGACGCTCTGCCCCCACCTGCCGGCTTTCCGCCGGCTCAGCCCCACCTGTCCGCCGGCTCACCCGCCCGTCCACCGGCCCACCCGCGCGCCCCGGTCAGCAGGGTGGCCCCTCGCACCCGTCGTGACCGCCGCCGGCGACCGCGGCGGGCCCGGGCGGTGTGCGGCCCCGGGCCTGCGCGCGCCCTCCTGGCGAAACCGTTTCACGGGCACGGGCCCGCGCCCCATAGGATTGGCCCCACACCACATTCACTCACCCCAGAGGATCGCTGCATGCCTGGCATCACGCGCGAGGAGGTCGCCCACCTCGCCCGACTGGCGCGTCTGGAGCTGAAGCCCGAAGAGCTCGACCACTTCGCGGTACAGCTGGACGACATCATCGGCGCGGTCGCCCGCGTCAGCGAGGTCGCCGACCAAGACGTACCGCCGACCTCTCACCCGCTCCCGCTGACGAACGTCATGCGGGCGGACGAGGTCCGTCCGTCGCTCACCCCCGAGCAGGCGCTCTCCGGCGCCCCGGCCCACGAACAGCAGCGTTTCAAGGTGCCGCAGATCCTGGGGGAGGACTAACCGCCATGACGGACAACGTCATCATCAAGCTCACGGCCGCCGAGACCGCCGCGAAGGTGGCCTCCGGCGAGCTCACCGCGGTCGAGGTCACCGAGGCCCACCTGGCCCGCATCGAGGCCGTCGACGAGAAGGTGAACGCCTTCCTGCACGTCGACCGCGAGGGCGCTCTCGCGCAGGCCCGCGCCGTCGACGAGAAGCGGGCCAGGGGGGAGAAGCTCGGCCCGCTGGCCGGCGTCCCCCTCGCGCTCAAGGACATCTTCACCACCGAGGGCGTCCCGACGACCGTCGGCTCGAAGATCCTCGAAGGCTGGCTCCCGCCGTACGACGCGACCGTCACCAAGAAGCTGAAGGCCGCCGACGTCGTCATCCTCGGCAAGACCAACATGGACGAGTTCGCCATGGGGTCGTCGACGGAGAACAGCGCCTACGGCCCGACCGGCAACCCCTGGGACCTCACCAGGATCCCCGGCGGCTCAGGCGGCGGTTCCGCCGCCGCGCTCGCCTCCTTCCAGGCGCCGCTCGCCATCGGCACCGACACCGGCGGCTCCATCCGCCAGCCGGCCGCCGTCACCGGCACGGTCGGTGTGAAGCCGACGTACGGGGCGGTCTCCCGCTACGGCATGGTCGCCTTCTCCTCCTCCCTGGACCAGGGCGGGCCCTGCGCCCGTACGGTCCTGGACGCGGCCCTGCTGCACGAGGTCATCGCCGGGCACGACCCGCTGGACTCCACCTCCATCGACGCCCCGGTCCCGCCGGTCGTCGAGGCCGCCCGCAACGGCAGCGTCGAGGGCATGCGCGTCGGCGTGGTCAAGCAGTTCCGCGGCGAGGGCTACCAGGCCGGCGTCATCCAGCGGTTCGACGAGTCGGTCGCGCTGCTCAAGGAGCTGGGCGCCGAGATCGTCGAACTGGACTGCCCGTCCTTCGACCTCGCCCTGTCGGCGTACTACCTGATCGCGCCCTCCGAGTGCTCCTCCAACCTGGCCCGCTTCGACGGCCTGCGCTACGGCCTGCGGACCGGCGACGACGGCACCCGCTCGGCCGAGGAGGTCACCTCCCTCACCCGTGAGGCGGGCTTCGGCCCCGAGGTCAAGCGCCGCATCATGCTCGGCACGTACGCGCTCAGCTCCGGCTACTACGACGCGTACTACGGCAGCGCCCAGAAGGTCCGCACGCTCATCACGCGGGACTTCGAGAAGGCGTTCGAGCAGGTGGACGTGATCGTCTCGCCGACCACGCCGACCACCGCCTTCCCGATCGGCGAGCGCGCCGACGACCCGATGGCGATGTACCTCGCGGACCTGTGCACCATCCCGACCAACCTGGCGGGCAACGCGGCCATGTCGCTGCCCTGCGGTCTCGCCCCGGAGGACAACCTCCCGGTCGGGCTGCAGATCATCGCCCCCGCGCTGAAGGACGACCGCCTTTACAAGGTCGGCGCCGCCGTCGAGGCCGCCTTCGTGGAAAGGTGGGGTCACCCGTTGATCGAGGAGGCTCCGTCGCTGTGAGTGCACTGACCAAGGCCAAGGGCTTCAAGAAGTCCAAGTCCGGTACGTACCTGTCCATCGCCGGGACCGCGTTCGGCGCGCTCGGTGTCGCCAAGCGGCTGAAGAAGGCCCGCGCCGACAAGGACACTCTGGTCCTGATCGACGCCACCGTGTCCGCCGTCGCCATCGTCACCGGCCTCGCCATCCTCTACCGCGAGCTGAAGCGGCTGGGCGACGACGACGTCCTGCTGGGCTGAGAGGGAAGTTTCACCGTGACCACCACGACCGACCTGGTGTCGTACGAGGACGCGCTGGCGTCGTACGACCCCGTCATGGGCCTTGAGGTCCATGTCGAACTCGGCACCAAGACGAAGATGTTCTGCGGCTGTTCGACCGAGCTGGGCGCCGAGCCCAACTCGCAGACCTGCCCCGTCTGCCTCGGCCTGCCCGGCGCGCTCCCGGTCGTCAACGCGACCGGCGTCGAGTCCGCGATCAGGATCGGTCTCGCGCTGAACTGCGAGATCGCCGAGTGGTGCCGCTTCGCCCGGAAGAACTACTTCTATCCGGACATGCCGAAGAACTTCCAGACCTCCCAGTACGACGAGCCGATCGCCTTCAACGGCTACCTCGACGTGCAGCTGGAGGACGGCGAGACCTTCCGCGTGGAGATCGAGCGCGCCCACATGGAGGAGGACACCGGCAAGTCCATGCACGTCGGTGGCGCGACGGGCCGTATCCACGGCGCCTCGCACTCGCTGCTCGACTACAACCGCGCCGGCATCCCGCTCATCGAGATCGTCACCAAGCCGATCGAGGGCGCGGGCGAGCGCGCTCCCGAGGTCGCCAAGGCGTACGTCCGTGAGCTGCGCGAGGTCATCAAGGCGCTCGGCGTCTCCGAGGCCCGGATGGAGATGGGCCAGATGCGCTGCGACGTGAACCTGTCGCTGCGCCCGCACGGCCGGGAGAAGTTCGGCACGCGGTCCGAGACGAAGAACGTCAACTCGCTGCGGTCCGTGGAGCGTGCGGCCCGTTTCGAGATCCAGCGCCACGCGGCCGTACTGAACGGCGGCGGCACGATCATCCAGGAGACCCGGCACTTCCACGAGGACACCGGGTCGACGACCTCGGGCCGCGTGAAGGAGGAGGCCGAGGACTACCGGTACTTCCCCGAGCCGGACCTGGTGCCGGTGGCCCCGACGCGCGCGTGGGTCGAGGAGATCCGGTCGGCTCTGCCCGAGCTGCCGCTGGTCCGCCGCAACCGCCTGCGCGAGGAGTGGGGGGTCAGCGCCAATGAGATGCAGTCGATCCTCAACGCCGGCGCGCTGGAGCTGATCGTCGCCACGATCGACGCCGGTGCCGACGCGGCCTCCGCCCGCAAGTGGTGGATGGGCGAACTCGCCCGCAGCGCCAACGAGTCGGGCACGTCCCTGGACGAGCTGGCGATCACGCCGGAGCAGGTCGCCCGGGTCAGCGAGCTGGTGGCCTCCGGCGACCTGAACGACAAGCTGGCCCGCCAGGTCATCGAAGGCGTCCTCGCGGGCGAGGGCACTCCGGACGAGGTCGTCGACAAGCGCGGTCTGAAGGTCGTCTCCGACGAGGGCGCCCTCACCACCGCCGTCGAGGAGGCCATCGCCGGCAACCCGGCCATCGCGGACAAGATCCGCGGCGGCAAGGTGGCGGCGGCGGGCGCCCTGGTCGGCGCGGTCATGAAGGCCACGCGCGGTCAGGCGGACGCGGCCCGGGTCAAGGAACTGATCCTGGAGAAGCTGGGCGTCAGCGAGGGCTGAGGCTCCGGCAGCACTTCCTCAGGGGACGCATCGGTCACGATGCGTCCCCTGAGTGCGTGCTCAGAGGCGGCGGCCCACCACGCGGACGAAGCCCAGCGCGCGGCCCGCGTCGGCACGCACCAGCTCCACCGAGTCACGGGCCATGCCGGCCATGAACGCGTCCGGGCTCTCCTCGGCGCAGACCTCGCTCCACAGCAGCCAGTCCCGCCAGCCGTCCGGCTGCCAGTCGGCCGCCTCGACCTCCACGGCGCCACTGCGCGTCCACTGGCGCCGCCACCAGGCGGGGGAGTGGAACGCCCAGAAACCGGGGTCCCAGTACGGCTTGAGGTGCTCGGGCGGCTCGACGCCGTCCGGCTCCTCCCGCAGCGCCGGCATGACGACCCCGATCCGCCCGCCGGGCTTCAGCAGCCGGGTCAGCGTGGGCAGGTACAGGTCATTGGTGCCGAAGTACTGGTACGCGTCGATGGAGACGATCGCGTCGAAGGCGCCCTCGCCGAACGGCAGGTCGTGCGCCTCGGCGTGCACGGGCAGCACGCGGTCCGCGACGCCCGCCTGGGCGATGCGGCGCGCGTTCTCGTCCGGCCTGATCCACAGGTCGGCCGCGGTGACCTGGACGTCGTACTCCTTGGCGAGGAACACGGAGGTCATGGCCCGGCCGCAGCCCAGGTCGAGGACCCGGGCCCCGGCGGGCAGCGTGTCCAGGCCGAGCGCGGGGGCCAGCCACTCCAGCAGCCACAGCGCGTGCGGACCCATCTGGTTCTCGATGGTCCAGCGGGCGTCGTAGCGGTTGCTGCGGGGGTAGCGGGGGTGGGTCAGGCGGCTAGTCAGATCGTCGTTCGAGGTCCTGGAGGTGATGTCGGACATCGGTGAACGGGCTCCTTGGGTCTTGCGTTGGGAAGAGAGAGGCGGAGGAGCTCGGTCGGACCATCAAACAACGCACCTGCTTCGGTCGGCGGCGATCTGCCGGGAACGGGGGACGCCGGGACGCTAGCAGCCGGACTCCCGGCCCGCACCCGGTTTTCTCCGCACGACAGAGTGCCCGTTACTGTCCTGTGATGTGGCTCCCATTGCTGTGAATAAACCCACGAATGCGATAAACGATCACTTCTGGCTGCGAGAGTGGTCTTCGCATCGCTCATGCGTTCTTTGCGGGCAGTTCACCTCATGAACGACGATTCCCGGTCAAAGATCCCCCCATAGTCCCCCTGGGAGCTCGTTTCGTGGCAGCCCTCGCACGCTGGTGTGTCCGGCGGCGCCTCGTCGTCGTCCTGCTGTGGCTCCTCACCCTCGGCTCGGTGACCGCGGCCGCCGCCGTCGCCGGCTCCGCCTACTCGAACGACTACCAGGTCCCCGGTACCGAGTCGGGCCGCGCCACCCAGCTGCTGCACGACGGTTTCCCGGGCCTCGGCGGCGACAGCGGCACCGTCGTCTGGCACACCACGTCCGGCACCGTCCGCGCCGCCGCCGTCGAACAGACCATGACCCGCACCCTGGACGAGATCGCCGGCCTGCCCGGTGTGGCCGCCGTGACCGGTCCCTACGACGGCCAGGGCACGGAGGGGATCAGCGAGGACGGGCGCACGGCGTACGCCACCGTCACCTTCGACGACCCGGCCGACGACATCGACGTCACCGAGGTGCGGGCCGTGGCCGAGGCGGCCAAGGACGCCGAGGCCGACGGGCTGCGGGTGGAACTGGGCGGAAGCGCCGTCGCGCTCACCGAGTCGTCCGGCGGGCACCTCGCCGAGGTGATCGGCGTGGTCGTCGCCGCGGTCGTGCTGTTCCTCGCCTTCGGCTCGCTCGCCGCCTCGCTGCTGCCCATCGCCACCGCGCTGGTCGGCGTTGGCGCCGCGTACGCCGGGATCGTGCTGCTCGGGCACGCCATGACCGTGGCCGACTTCGCGCCCATGCTCGGCCTGCTGATCGGGCTCGGCGTCGGCATCGACTACGCGCTGTTCATCGTCACCAGACACCGGCGCGGCCTCAAACGCGGACTGTCCGTCACGGAGGCGGCCACCAACGCCGTCGCCACCACCGGGCGAGCCGTCGTCTTCGCGGGCGCCACCGTCTGCATCGCCCTGCTCGGGATGCTGATCCTCCGGCTCGGCTTCCTCAACGGCGTCGCGATAGCCGCCTCGCTGACCGTCGTCCTCACCGTCGCGGCCTCCGTGACCCTGCTGCCCGCCCTGCTGTCCCTCATCGGACCGCACGCCCTGAGCCGCCGCGAGCGGCGCCACCTCGCGGAGCACGGGCCCGAGCCCGAGCTGCCCACCGGGTTCGCCGCCCGCTGGTCGGCGTTCGTCGAGCGGCATCCCAAGCTGCTCGGCTCCCTCGCCCTGGCCGTCATCACCGTCCTCGCCCTGCCCGCCTTCTCCCTCCACCTGGGCACCTCCGACCAGGGCAACAACGCGCGGACGTCGACCACACGCCAGGCGTACGACCTCCTCGCGGACGGTTTCGGCCCCGGTGTGAACGGCCCGCTCACCCTCGTCACCGAGGTCGGCGGCGCCGAGGACAAGCTCGCCCTCGGCGACCTCGACGCGACGATCCGCTCCACCGGGGGCGTCGCCTCGGTGACACCGGTGACGTACGCCGCCGGCGGCGGTACCGGGTACCTCACGGTCGTCCCGGAGTCCTCCCCGCAGTCCCGCGGCACCAGCGACCTCGTCGACCGGCTGCGCACCGAGGTACTGCCGCGCGCCGAGGCCGGCACCTCCCTCGACGTGCAGGTCGGCGGGGTGACGGCCGGCTACGACGACTTCGCCGACGTCATCGTCGGCAAGCTGCCCGTGTTCGTCGGCGTGGTCATCGGCCTGGGCTCGCTGCTGCTCCTGCTCGCCTTCCGGTCCGTCGGCATCCCGCTGAAGGCCGCCGTGATGAACGTGGCCGCCGTCGCCGCAGCGTTCGGTGTCGTCGTGGCGATCTTCCAGTGGGGCTGGGGGAGCGGACTGCTGGGCCTCGGGCGGGCGGGACCCATCGAGCCCTTCCTGCCCGTGATCATGGTCTCCGTCCTGTTCGGGCTCTCCATGGACTACCAGGTGTTCCTGGTCAGCCGCATGTACGAGGAGTGGCTGGAGACCGGCGACAACCGGCGGGCCGTGCGCGTGGGTCTCGCCGAGACCAGCCGGGTGATCAACTCCGCCGCGGTCATCATGATCTCCGTCTTCCTCGCCTTCGTGCTCAGCGGCGACCGCGTGATCGCCATGTTCGGCATCGCGCTCGCCGCCGCCGTCGCCCTCGACGCGTTCGTGCTGCGTACGCTGCTGGTGCCCGCCCTGATGCACCTGCTCGGCGGCGCCAACTGGTGGCTGCCGAGCTGGCTGGACCGCCGTATGCCCCGCATCAGCATCGAGCCGCCCGAGTGCCGCGCCGCCCATGAGAGGCTGGCCGCTGCGACGGACGCCGAGGCGGCGGACGTCCTGGCGAAGGAGCGGCGACGGGATGTACGCGATATCCCTGGGTGACGACGGCGCGGAACTGCGTCCCCTGGAGCCGTGGCACGCCGGGGAGTTCCTGGCGCACCTGGAACGGGGGCGCGCGTTCATCAACCGGTTCATCCCGTTCGGCGAGAAGGCCACCGACGTGGACTCCGCCCGCGACACACTCCAGCGGTACGCCGATCTGCGCGCCGCCGACAGCGCCTTCCTGCACGGCCTGTGGCTGGACGGAAAGCTCGTCGGCGGGGTGCTCTTCCTGAACTTCGACGCGGAGAACGGCAACTGCGAGATCGGCTGCTGGCTGGAGCCCGCCGGTACCGGGCGCGGTCTGGTCACCCGGGCGGCGCGCGTGCTGCTCGACTTCGCGATCGAACGGCGCGGTGTCCACCGGGTCGAGTGGATCGCCGCCGTGGACAACCGGGCGAGCCTGGACGTGGCCCGGCGCCTGGGGATGACCCGGGAAGGCGTACGGCGGGAGAGCTACCCGCATCACGGCGTACGGCTCGACCTGGAGGTGTGGTCCATCCTCGCCCCCGAGTGGCGCGCGGTACGCGGGCGTACCGCTCACAACGATCATTAAGACACCTCTCAGACAGGATCCGTACGGTGCGCGATATGGGAACCAAGACAGCTGACGAGACCGGCGCCGAGACGGGTGCCGAGGCCACGACCGACGCAGAGAAGGTGAACGTCACCAAGACCGAGGCGGCGCCGGAGACGGACGCCGACAGCGCGGCCGGCACCGCGGCCGACGACACGGACGCGCAGGCCGGCGAGGTCGGCGCCGACGACGTCACCCAGGGCGAGGAGCAGGGCGCGTCCGGCGTCGGCCAGGGCGCGGGCGCCGTCGTCTCCGCCGCGCTCGGTGTGGTCTCCCTCACCGGCGGCTGGATCTCCACGGTCGCCGCCGCCCGCGAGACGCTTGTCGGCCAGCTGCAGACCTCGTCGACCGCGAACGTCGCCACGCAGGTCAAGGAGGTGTACGGCGACGCCTGGCACACCACCGCGCTGTGGGGCGGCCTGTTCGCGCTGGCCGCGCTGATCGTCGGTGTCGTCGTCCTCGCCCGGCCCGCGTTCGGCGCGCCCGGCAGGCCGCAGGCCGCGTGGATCAAGTCGGTCGCCTGGGGCGGTGTCTCGCTCGGCGTCATCGGCCTGCTGCTGGCCGTCCTCAAGTACACCGACGTCCTGCTGGGGCTGCCGTCCACCAGCTGAGTCACCGCACGTCCTGAGGGGTCTTAGGGCATCCGTACGTACCTTACGGAGCTGCCCGAGGCCCCTCACGCGCGTCTAAGGCCCCCTCCCTCGCCGAAGATGCGGAACTCTCCCGATGTGGCGGACCCACCTGGGAGACGAAGGTTGAGGCATCGCACCGAGCGATGCCGGACACCGACCTCTCACCAGGGACACACCATGTACGAGTACGAGCTCCAGCGCCTGCGTTCCGCCGAACTGATCCGGCGGGCCGACCACGAGCGGCTGGCCCGCGAGGCCGCCCGCGTCCGCCGCGCCGCCCGCCGCGAAGCGGCCCGGAGCACCGCCGAGAACGATCCGCATACCGGCCGCCCCCGCCGACACCGGTTCCTGCGCGCCGCGTGACCACGGGGGCGGGGGAGGGCGGCCGGACGGCACCCCGTGCCCGGGGGACACGGGGTGCCTCCGCTGTCGCGGCGGCGGGCAGTGCCGCGGCCGGGGCGAGGAAGGTCTCAGCCGGGTCGACGGTCCAGGGCGTCCCGGCCACCTCCACGGCCACCCCCACGGCCACCCCGACGGCGGCCGCCGTGGAGGTTCGCGTCGGGAAAACCGGTGCCGCGTTGTCGGACCCGCGTGCGATGCTCGGGCCTGTGGAGACCAGGTCCGTCAGTCCCGTGTTCGTCGGTCGCACCGACGAGCTGGACACGTTGAACGACGCGCTCGCCCGTGCCACCGCGGGCGAGCCGCAGGCGTTACTGCTGGGCGGCGAGGCCGGGGTCGGCAAGACCCGCCTCGTCGAGGAGTTCGCCACCGCGGCCTGCCGGCAAGGCGCCGTCGTCGCGCTCGGCGGCTGCGTCGAGATCGGCGCCGACGGACTGCCGTTCGCCCCCTTCTCCACCGCCCTGCGCGCGCTGCGCCGCGAACTGCCCGGCGAACTCGCCGCCGCGGCCGCCGGCCAGGAGGAGGAACTGGCCCGCCTGCTGCCGGAACTGGGCGAGACGGCCTCCGGACGGCACGACGAGGAGGGCATGGCCCGCCTCTTCGAACTCACCGCCCGGCTGCTGGAACGCGTCGCCGCCGACCGCACCGTCGTCGTCGCCCTGGAGGACCTGCACTGGGCCGACGCCTCCACCCGCCACCTCCTCTCCTACCTGTTCCGCACCCTGCGCACCGGCCGCCTCGTCGTCCTCGCCACCTACCGCGCCGACGACATCCACCGCCGCCACCCGCTGCGCCCCCTGCTCGCCGAACTCGACCGGCTGCGCACCGTCCGCCGCCTCGAACTCGGCCGCTTCAACCGCGCCGAGGTCGGCCGCCAGATCGCCGGCATCCTCGCCCACGAACCCGACCAGGCCCAGGTCGACGACATCTTCGAACGCTCCGACGGCAACGCCTTCTTCGTCGAGGAACTCGCCGTCGCCGCCCACGAAGGCTGCCGCACCGGCCTCACCGACTCCCTGCGCGACCTGCTCCTGGTACGCGTCGAGTCCCTGCCGGAGAGCGCCCAGCGGGTCGCCCGGATCGTCGCCGAGGGCGGTTCCACCGTCGAGTACCGGCTGCTCGCCGCCGTCGCCCGGCTCGCCGAGGACGACCTCATCGAGGCACTGCGGGCCGCCGTGGGCGCCAACATCCTGCTCGCCGCGCCCGGCGGCGACGGCTACCGATTCCGCCACTCCCTGGTCCGCGAGGCCGTCAGCGACGACCTGCTGCCCGGCGAACGCTCCCGCCTCAACCGCCGCTGCGCCGAAGCCCTGGAAGCCGACCCCACCCTCGTCCCCGCCGACGAACGCGTGATGCGCCTGGCGAGCTACTGGTACCACGCCCACGACGCCGCCAAGGCCCTGCCCGCCGTCCTGGAGGCCTCCGTCACCGCCCGCCGACGGCACGCCTACTCCGAACAACTGCGGCTGCTGGAACGCGCGATGGAGCTGTGGGACACGGCCCCCGAGGACGTCCGCGCGCGCCTGCGCCCCGTCGACTACACCGAGGTCTACCCGCCCGGCGGCCGCCACCCCGCGACCACCCCGCTCGGCTATCTGGACCTGATGGCGGAGGCCGCCGTCGCCGGACGGCTGTGCGGCGAACGCGAACGCGCCCTGAAGATCATCAAGCGGGCGCTGCGCCTGCTGGACGAGGAGGGGGACCCGCTGCGCGCCGCCTGGTTCTGGGTCCAGCGCTCCCGGCTGGTCCAGGCCCAGGCCCGGGGCGACGGCTGGCAGGAGCTGGCCACCGCCCAGGACCTGGTCCGCGGGCTGCCGCCGTCGGAGGTGCACGCCGAGGTGCTGTCCACCGTGGCCAACTGGGCGATGCTGCACGAACCCGGCCCCGACGCCTGCTCCGCCGCCGAGCGGGCGGTCGAGTACGCCCGCATGGTCGGCGCCCGCGAGATCGAGCTGAACGCCCGCCTCACCGCCGGCTGCCTGATGGTCGACGCGGGCGATGTGGAGGCCGGGCTCGCCGAGCTGTACGAGGTCAAGGAGCGGGCCGTCGAGGAGGGCATGACATATGTGGCCGGCCGCGCCCACATCAACCTGCCCTCGGAACTGGAGGCCGTCGGCCGCTCACGGGAGGCGGTGCCCATCCTGGAGGCGGGCGTCGCCTTCACCCGCAGGTTCGGCCAGCTGGACTCCGAGGCGTGGGTGTGGGGCAACCTGTCCGACTCGCTGTACTCGCTGGGCCGTTGGGACGCCGCCGCCGAGGCCGCGGAGAACGCGCTGCGGGCCGGCCACAGCGCCAAACCCCAGGGCTCCGGCGCCCTGCGCCTGGCCAACCTGGCCCTCGTCCGGGGCGACGTGGCCGGCGCCGCCGCCCACCTGGCCACCGCCCGGGCCCACTACGGCACCCACGACCCCACGCCGCAGCTGGCACTGCCGCTCGCCCGGATCGTGATCGGCGTCGCGGTGAGGGAGGGCCGCCTGCACGACGCCCGAGCCGAACTGGACCGGGTGCTGGCCGCCGGTCTCCCGCCCGGTACCCAGCGCTACGGCTGGGCGCTGCTGCTGACCGCCGCCGAGGCCGAGGCCGACGCCCGCGACCTGCCCGCCGCCCAGCCCGGCCGGCCCGCCGTCCTCGACCGGATCCGCACGGCCGTCAAGAAGGTCACCACGGGCGCACCCGTGTGGCTCGCCGTCGAGAAGTGGGTCCGCGCCGAGATCCACCGCGCCGAGGGCCAGGACACCCCCGAGCAGTGGTCGGAGGTGGTCACCGCCTTCGAACCGCTGGAGCACCCCTACGATCTCGCCCGCGTCCGGTACCGGCTGGCCGCGTCCCTGCTGGCCGGCGGCGGGGAGCCCGAGCGCGCCCGGGCCACGGAACTGCTCCGCCTCGCCCACACCGTCGCCGAGCACCTCGGCGCGCGCCCGCTCGCCGAATCCGCCGTCCGGCTCGCCCAGCGCGCCCGCCTCACCCTGACCGGCACCCGCGCCCTGACCGGCGGCGGGACCGGTGGCGGGGCGGGGGCCGGCACCCCGGACGACCCGGCCCGGGCCTTCGGCCTCACCGGCCGGGAACGCGATGTCCTGCGCCTGGTCTCCGTCGGCCGCACCAACCGCCAGATAGCCGAGGAACTGTTCATCTCCCCGAAGACGGCCAGCGTCCACGTCTCGAACATCCTCGCCAAGCTCGGCGTCTCGGGCAGGGGCGAGGCGGCGGCGGTGGCGCACCAGCTGGGGCTCTTCCCGGCCGAGGCCTCCCAGGTGCCGGCGCGGGGGTGAGGCGTACGCTGCAGGAGACCGGCAGGGAGGCGCCGTGTTCACCATGTTCGAGGAACTGTTCGCACCCGGCCGCAAGCACACCCGCGACGAGCAGAACCGGCTGGAGCTGACCCGGGAGGACGTCGGGGACGGCGACCCCGGGCGCGGACCGATAGATCTCGCGTCCGGGACGGTCGTCGTACGGCCGCAGCAGCCAGGCGAGGAGGAGTCCTCGCCGGATGCCGGATGCCGGATGAGGGCCGGAGCTAGCTGACCTGTATCTCCAGGATCCGGTCGTCCCCGTCCTTGGGGTCACCCCGGCCGTCCGTGTTGCTGGTCACCAGCCACAGCTTGTCGCCGCCCGCCGAGACCACCGTGCGCAGCCGGCCGTACTCCTCTCGCAGGAAGGCCTGCGGGTCGGCCGAGGCCTCCGTGCCGTCGAGGGGGATACGCCACAGACGCTGACCCTTCAGGCCCGCCATCCACACGGAACCCCCGGCGTAGGCGATGCCGCTGGGCGAGGCGTCGTCCGTGCGCCACTGGGCTGTCGGGTTGTGGAACTCGGAGTCGCTCGACCGGCCCTCGGCCTCCGGCCAGCCGTAGTTGTCGCCCGGCTTGATCGCGTTCAGCTCGTCCCAGGTGTCCTGGCCGAACTCCGCGGCGAACAGGCGTTGCTTGTCGTCCCAGGCGAGGCCCTGCACGTTGCGGTGGCCGTACGAGTACACGGCGGAGTCCGGGAAGGGGTTGCCCGGCGCCGGTTCGCCGTCCGCGGTCATGCGCAGGATCTTGCCGCCCAGGGACTTGGTGTCCTGGGACAGGCCGGTGTCACCGCTCTCGCCCGTGCCCGCGTACAGCATCTTGTCGGGGCCGAAGGCGATCCGGCCGCCGTTGTGGATGTAGCCCTTGGGGATGCCCTTGAAGACCGTGTCGGGTGCGCCCAGCTGCTCGCCGGCCGGCTTCTGCTCGTCGTACAGCATGCGCACGACGCGGTTGTCCGAGGCCGAGGTGAAGTACGCGTAGATCATGTGGTCCGAGGCGTGGTCCGGGGAGAGCGCGAGGCCCATGAGGCCGCCCTCGCCGGCCGGTGACACCCCCGGCACCTCGCCCAGCTCGGTCTTCTTGCCCGTCTGCCCGTCGACCCGGGTGATCGTGGCCTCGTCGCGGGAGGAGACCAGCAGGTCGCCGTCGGGCAGCGGGGCCAGGCCCCAAGGGGTGTTCAGGCCCTCGGCGACGGTACGGACCACCTTCACCGAGCCCTTGGCGGGAGGGGTCTTCTCGGCGGCCTGCTCGGTGGGCGACGCCCCCGACGCCGTACGGCCGGGTGTCGTGCTCCCGGCGTCGGACGGCGAACCACCGCCCCCGCCGTCGGAGGAGCAGCCAGGCGTCAGCAGGAGCGCGGCCGCGGCCAGCACGGCCGACACAGCTCGACGTTGCACGATCTTGTTCCCTTCGACGGGGCGGTCTCGCGGCAGGTTCTCCTGAAGTTCTCCCGGCAGGTCCTCCTGGCCGGTCCTACTTGTTCATACACCGCTCGCGCCTCACAGGTTCCCGATCACCGCAACCCGATACGCACCGCGACGCGAGCAGGCCGGCCGGTGCCACCGGTCCCGGCTCCCCCATCCCTGCTCCCGCCATCCCTGCTCCGGGGGTCCCTACTCCCAGGATTCCTGCGCGCGCGGCAGGTCGGCCAGCTCCGCCAGGTCCTGTGCCGTCAGCCGCAGTGCCGCGGCCCGCGCGTTCTCCGTGACCCAGCGCTCCCGCTTGGCGCCCGGCACCGGGACCACGTGGTGACCCTGCGCCAGAACCCAGGCCAGGGCCACCTGGCCCGGGGTGACGTCCTGCCCGTGGCGGCGGGCCACCCGGCGCAGGCCGACCACGATCGGCTGGTTCGCGGCCATCATCTCCGCGGTGAAGCGGGGATGGCGGGCGCGCACGTCGTCGGGTTCGAAGCCCTCACCCGGGATGAGCGTGCCGGTCAGGAAGCCGTTGCCGAGCGGCATCGCGGCCAGGAAGCCGATCCCGCGCGCCTCGCACCAGGGCAGCAGCGCCTGCCTGGCCTCGGGAGACCACACCGACAGCTCCGCCTGCACCGCGCTCACCGGGAACACCTGCTGCACCCGCCGCAGCTGCCGCAGCGTCGCGTCGTGCAGCCCCGCCCCGGTCCCGGAGCGGCGGCCGCCCCGGGCGCCCACCGCGCACAGCCCCAACGACCGTACTTTTCCGGCCCGGACGAGTTCCGCCATCGCCCCCCACGTCTCCTCGACCGGAACCTCCGGATCCGCCCGATGGAGCTGGTAGAGGTCGATCACGTCCGTCTGCAGCCGGCGCAGGGAGGCGTCGCAGGCCCGTCTCACGTAGCCGGGGCGGCCGTTGGCCACGATGTGCTGCTCGCCCACCAGCAGTCCGACCTTGGTCGACACGAAGGCGTCCTGGCGCCGCTCCTTCAACGCCCGCCCGATCAGCAGCTCGTTGGTGAACGGGCCGTACATGTCGGCCGTGTCCAGCAGCGTCGAGCCCAGGTCCAGCGCCCGGTGCACGGCCCTGAGCGACTCCTCGCCACGCTGCCGCGATCCGCTGTACGCCCAGCTCATCGGCATGCATCCGAGTCCGACGGCCCCCACCGCGAGCGCCGCCGCGCCGATCGTCCTGCGCTCCACCTGCTCGTGACCCTCCCTGTCCTGGCCCCCCAACCTAACCTCTGCCGTCCCGGGCGCCTGACATAGCCTCCTGACCATGACTGCTGCTGACGTGTGGCTCCCGGTGCCGCCACAGGAGATCGAAGGGCTTCCCGAGGGCCCGAACTACCGCTTCTGGGACGGCGCGCAGGACTTTCCCGCCGATCCGGCCGACTGTGTCTTCTACGTCGTCCCCTACATGAAGCCGTCCGAGGTCGTCCTGCGGCCCGTGCCGCGGCTGAGTTCCGTGCAGGTCGTGCAGACGCTGTCGGCCGGCACCGACGCCGTCGAGCCGGGCCTTTCGCACCTGCCTCCCGGCGTGCGGCTGTGCAACGCACGCGGGGTGCACGAGGCGAGCACGGCCGAACTCACGCTGACGCTGATCCTCGCCTCGCTGCGCGGCGTACCGGACTTCGTCCGCGCCCAGGACCGGGAGGAGTGGCTCGGCGGGTTCCGGCCCGCGCTGGCGGACAAGAACATCCTCATCGTCGGGTACGGCTCGATCGGGTCGGCGATCGAGGACCGGCTCGTTCCGTTCGAGGTCGCGCGGGTGGCGCGCGTCGCGCGCTCCGCGCGCACCACGGCGCGCGGACCGGTGCATCCGCTCACCCACCTCCCCTCCCTGCTGCCGGAGGCGGACGTCGTGGTGCTGTCCACACCGCTCACCGAGACCACCCGCCACCTGGTGAACGCCGACTTCCTCGCCCGCATGAAGGACGGCGCGCTGCTGGTCAACGTCGCCCGCGGCCCCGTCGTCGACACCAAGGCGCTGCTCGCCGAACTGGACAGCGGCCGGCTCAAGGCCGCCCTCGACGTCACCGACCCCGAACCGCTGCCTTTGGGCCACCCTCTGTGGCAGGCGCCCGGCGTGCTCGTCAGCCCGCACGTCGGCGGCCCCACGTCCGCGTTCCTGCCGCGCGCCAAGCGGCTCCTCGTGGACCAGTTGAGCCGTTTCGTGAACCGGGAGCCCCTGCGCAACGTGATCCTTACGACGGGCGCAACCGGCGCCTGACGCCCGCGGGCCGAGCCTCACGCGCGCGATCCGCGCGACGGGCGCACCAGGGGCGCAATCCGTTTCCGGTACCCTCCGCAACCCTCCGGACGCGGTCCGTGCCCGCATCTGCGCTGGTCGTCACGGAGCGTAGAGGAACTATGTCCCTGAGTGACGAGACTGGTGTATCGTCCCGACAGGGGCTGCGCCGCGCACTCTTCGGCGCCGGGGATGGGCATTTCAGACTGTGAGGGGGGCGACGGGCGATGCACGGCCTATGGACGAACGATCCGACGCGGCGGAGCCGCCGACGGCGACCCGGGCACACGGCCGCGCGCGGACGCGGTCACCACGGCAGCCGTCACGGCGGTCATGCCGGACAGCACAGTCACCACCACAGCCACCATCACCGCAGGCACAGCAGCCGCAGGGGGCACGGGCACCCAGCGCACCGGGGCCCGCGGGACCCCCAGGCGGCGCGGACCGGGAGGACCCGGTGAGTTCGCCCCCGTCTTCCACGACCACCCTCGACTCGGTGGTGCGGGTCCGGCGCGCGCCGGGGGTGTCGCCGACCCGTCCCTCCGCCGCCGACGGCGGGTCGAGCCTGGCCCGCCAACTCCTCGTGGCCCTGGTGTGCGGGGCGTACGCCATCGGTTCCGCCGTCGGCTGGGGCTCCCGCCAAGTCGCGCTGATCATGGGCGACTTCGGGCTGAGCGCCGCGGCGGGCGCCGCGGCCGTGTCCTGTTTCCTCTACGCCCGCGACCGCCGCATCCGCTTCCGTCCCGCCTGGATACTGTTCGGCCTCTCCTCGACGATGGCGGCCCTCGGCAACCTGGTCTGGGGATGGTACGAGGTGGTCCTCGGGGTCGCCGTCCCCTCGCCCAGCTATGCCGACCTGTTCTTCCTGTGCTTCGCCCCGCCCGCGATCGTGGGCCTGCTGGTGCTCGCCAAGCGGCCCGTGACGAAGGCGGGCTGGGTCTGCCTCGGCCTGGACGCCTGGCTGATCGGCGGCTCCCTGCTCACGCTCTCCTGGAGCCTCGCCCTCGCGCAGGCGGCCAGATCCGAGGGGCGCAGCGTGTCGAGCGCCGCGCTTTCGCTCGCGTACCCGCTGCTGGACATCGCCCTGGTCAGCATGGTGCTCGCCCTGCACTTCAGGCGCTCGGCGGGCAACCGCACGGCGGTCAACACCGCGATCGGCGCGCTCGCCCTGACCGTGATGTGCGACGCCCTGTTCACCTCACCGCTGCTGCACCACAGCTACCGCTCCGGCCAGCTGCTCGACGCGGGCTGGTTCGCCGGCTCGATGCTGCTCGCGTACGCCCCCTGGGCCGCCCCGCGGTCCGGGGCCGACGCCGGCCGGCCGTATCCGCCCGGGCAGACGCGCGTGGTGCGCGGACATCTGCCCGGACACCTGCCCGCACAGCGCACCGCCCCGCGCCACCACCCGCCCGCGCAGGGAGGTGATCACAGCCGGTATCCGGCAGCCCGGCCCATCGCCGGCTCGCTGGCCGCCCTCACGCCCTATCTCGCCGCCGCCGTCTGCACCCTGGGGATCCTCTACAACGTCCTCAGCGGCCGCAGCGTCGACCGCGTGGTGCTCCTGACCGGCGGCACGGTGGTGCTCGCCCTCGTGGTGCGCCAGGGCATCATGCTGCTCGACAACATCACCCTCACCCAGGAACTGGCGCAGAAGGAGAACCACTTCCGCTCCCTGGTGCAGGGCTCCAGCGACGTCATCATGATCGCCGCGCCCAACGGCATCCTCCGCTACGTCTCCCCGGCCGCCGCCGGAGTGTACGGATGCCCGGCGGAGGAACTCGTGGGGACGGAACTGGCCGCCCTGATCCACCCGGAGGACCTGGGCTGCGTGGTGCACGAGGTCCGCCGCTTCCTCGCCGCCAGCCCCCAGGAGGAACCCACCACCCGCATCGAATGCCGCTTCCGCTCCGGCGAGGGCGGCTGGCTCAACGTCGAGTCCACCGTCAACCGCCACCACGGCGGCCTCATCTTCAACAGCCGGGACGTGACCGAGAGGGTGCGCCTGCAGGCGCAGCTCCAGCACAACGCCGAGCACGACCCGCTGACCGACCTGCCGAACCGCGCCCTGTTCACCCGGCGCGTCCAGCAGGCCCTGTCCGGCCGCCGCTCCTCCGACCGGGGCGCCGCCCTGCGCGGCACGGCCGTCCTCTTCATCGACCTCGACGGCTTCAAGGCCGTCAACGACACGATCGGGCACCAGGCCGGGGACGAACTGCTCGTCCAGGCCGCCCGCAGACTCCAGGACGCGGTCCGGCACGGGGACACGGCCTCCCGTCTCGGCGGCGACGAGTTCGCGGCCCTGATCGTCGGCGACGGCACCCGTGACCGCGCCGCCCGCGAACGCCACATACTGGAGCTCGCCGACCGCCTCAGGGCCACGCTCTCGCAGCCGTACCTCATCGACGGCAACGATGTCCGGGTCAACGCGTCCATCGGCGTCGCCTTCGCCGAACCGGGCCTCGGCGCGGGCGAGCTGCTGCGCAACGCCGACCTCGCGATGTACCGCGCCAAGGCGGGCGGCAAGGGCCGCGTCGAGCTGTACGCCCCTCAGATGCAGCAGGACGTCGTCCGCAAGGCGGAGCTGGCCACGCGCCTGCGGGCCGCGCTGAACGACGGCGAGTTCACGCTGCTGCACCAGCCGGTGGTGTGCCTCCAGGACGGCCGGATCGCGTCGGTCTGCGCCCAGGCGCGCTGGCGCTCCTCCCAGGGGGTGCTGTTCACGCCCGGGGAGTTCCTGCGGGTGGCCGAGGACAGCGACAAGACCGCCGAGCTGGGCCGCTGGATGCTGGAGGAGGCCGTGGAACAGGCCGCCGAACGGGCGGCGACCGGGCTGGCCGTACCGGTCGCGGTCCGGATGGGCGCACGCCGGCTGCTGGACCGCTCGATGCCGCTGGGCTCGATAGAGGCCCTGCTGACCCGGCACGGGCTGCCGTCCGGGTCCCTGGTGATCGAGCTGTCCGACCTCGACCCCCGGGTCCCCATGGAGGAGCTGGAGCGCCGGCTGAGCGCGTTGCGCAGACTCGGCGTCCGGATCGCCCTGGACGGCTTCGGTACGGGATACGCGGCCATCACGGCCCTGCGGCGGCTCCCCGTCGACGTACTGAAACTCGACCGCGGTCTGGTCGAGGGCGTCGTCGAGTCCGCGCGGCTGCACAAGATCACCAGTGGGCTGCTGCGCATCGCCGGCGATCTCGGGCTGCGGTCCGTGGCGGACGGCGTGGACCTGCCCGAGCAGGTCGTGGCGCTGCGCGCGATGGGCTGCACGCACGGGCAGGGCATGGCGTTCTCCGGTCCGCTGGACGAGTACCGGCTGCGCCGGGCGCTGAGTTCGGGCCACTACCCGGTGCCCCACGGTCCGGCCGAGCCCGCGTTCGCGGGCGGCCGTGCGGGGGTGTACACCAGTGGTGTGCCCGCGGTACTCGGCGGTGGTACGGCCCTGCGCTCACATAATGAGACTCCCGTCCCACCCGCTTGACAGTGAGTGCGTGCCGGGGGGAGGGTCAGTGCCATGCGCACCCGAATTCTCGTACTTGGAAAGCGCGTCGGCTGACGCTGGTGACCTCCGGACGGACCCGGAACTCCCAGCGACTCCACCCGGCGCGCTCCCCTCGCTTGCCTTATGGCACGAGGGGTTTTTTGTTGCACGGGCACCGTCCGTGCGGCAGCCCCACACCGCACAAACTTCGCAAAAACCCTCAGCATCGAGAAGAGAATGCCGATGACCGAGCAGGCCACCGGGGCCCATCACCCGCAGCCGCGGCCCCGATCCGGAGGACAGCCCGCCCCCGAGCACGTCACGGGTGCGCAGTCCCTCATCCGCTCGCTTGAGGAGGTCGGCGCCGACACGGTATTCGGTATCCCCGGTGGTGCGATCCTCCCGGCCTACGACCCGCTGATGGACTCCACCCGGGTGCGCCACGTCCTGGTCCGGCACGAGCAGGGCGCCGGACACGCGGCCACCGGTTACGCGCAGGCCACCGGCAAGGTGGGCGTCTGCATGGCGACCTCCGGACCCGGCGCGACGAACCTGGTGACGCCGATCGCGGACGCCCACATGGACTCGGTGCCGCTCGTGGCGATCACCGGGCAGGTGGCCTCGAAGGCGATCGGCACGGACGCCTTCCAGGAGGCGGACATCGTCGGCATCACCATGCCGATCACCAAGCACAACTTCCTGGTCACCAAGGCCGAGGACATCCCCCGGGTGATCGCGCAGGCGTTCCACATCGCCTCCACCGGCCGCCCCGGCCCGGTCCTGGTCGACATCGCCAAGGACGCCCTCCAGGCGCAGACCGTCTTCTCCTGGCCGCCGGTCATGGACCTGCCCGGCTACCGCCCGGTCACCAAGCCGCACGCGAAACAGATCCGCGAGGCGGCCAAACTGATCACCTCCGCGAAGCGCCCCGTCCTCTATGTCGGCGGCGGCGTCTTGAAGGCCCACGCCACCGCCGAACTGAAGGTCCTCGCGGAACTCACCGGAGCGCCCGTCACCACCACCCTGATGGCGCTCGGCGCATTCCCCGACAGCCACCCGCTGCACGTGGGAATGCCGGGCATGCACGGTGCGGTCACCGCCGTCACCGCGCTGCAGAAGGCCGACCTGATCGTCGCCCTCGGAGCCCGCTTCGACGACCGCGTCACCGGCAAGCTGGACAGCTTCGCCCCGAACGCCAAGATCGTCCACGCCGACATCGACCCGGCGGAGATCGGCAAGAACCGCGCCGCCGACGTGCCGATCGTCGGGGACGCCCGCGAGGTCCTCGCCGACCTGGTCCAGGCGGTGCAGAAGGAACACAGCGAGGGTCAGCAGGGCGACTACACCGCTTGGTGGAAGGACCTCAACCGCTGGCGCGAGACGTACCCGCTGGGCTACGACCAGCCGGACAACGGCTCGCTGTCGCCGCAGCAGGTCATCGAGCGCATCGGGCAGCTCGCGCCCGAGGGCACGATCTTCGCGGCGGGCGTCGGCCAGCACCAGATGTGGGCCGCGCACTACGTCCAGTACGAGAAGCCCGCGACCTGGCTGAACTCCGGCGGTGCCGGGACGATGGGCTACGCGGTCCCGGCCGCGATGGGCGCCAAGGCCGGCGTCCCGGGCCGGACGGTCTGGGCGATCGACGGCGACGGCTGCTTCCAGATGACCAACCAGGAACTGACCACCTGCGCCCTGAACAACATCCCGATCAAGGTCGCCATCATCAACAACGGCGCCCTCGGGATGGTCCGCCAGTGGCAGACCCTCTTCTACAACCAGCGCTACTCCAACACCGTGCTGCACAGCGGCCCGGAGGCGGACGGCAAGCAGCCGAGCGCCGGCACCCGCGTCCCCGACTTCGTGAAGCTGTCGGAGGCGATGGGCTGCTACGCCATCCGGTGCGAGTCCCCGGACGACCTCGACAAGGTCATCGAGGAGGCGAACTCGGTCAACGACCGCCCGGTCGTCGTGGACTTCATCGTCCACGAGGACGCGATGGTGTGGCCGATGGTCGCCGCCGGCACCTCCAACGACGAGATCATGGCCGCCCGGGACGTCCGCCCCGACTTCGGCGACAACGAAGACGACTGAGCGAGGAAGACCCAAGAGACATGTCCAAGCACACGCTCTCCGTCCTGGTGGAGAACACGCCCGGAATCCTCGCCCGGATCGCCGCCCTGTTCTCCCGCCGCGGCTTCAACATCGACTCGCTCGCCGTCGGTGTCACCGAGCACCCCGACATCTCCCGCATCACCATCGTCGTGGGGGTCGAGGAACTGCCGCTGGAGCAGGTGACGAAGCAGCTCAACAAGCTCGTCAACGTGCTGAAGATCGTCGAACTGGAGCCGGGGTCGGCCGTTCAGCGCGAACTCGTCCTGGTGAAGGTGCGTGCCGACAGCGAGACGCGCTCGCAGATCGTCGAGATCGTCCAGCTGTTCCGCGCCAAGACCGTCGACGTCTCCCCGGAGGCCGTCACCATCGAGGCCACCGGCTCCAGCGACAAGCTGGAGGCGATGCTGAAGATGCTCGAGCCGTACGGCATCAAGGAGCTGGTGCAGTCCGGCACGATCGCCATCGGGCGCGGTGCCCGGTCCATCACGGACCGGTCGCTGCGCGCCCTGGACCGTTCGGCGTAGTACCTCCTCCACGGCCGGGCGGCCGGTGACCCCCGGCCGCCCGTATACCGAGACCCCGAGACTTCCCTTCCGCCCTCCGGCATACGGTGGGACGCAACACCCGCACACAAGGAGAGAACCCAAAGTGGCCGAGCTGTTCTACGACGCCGACGCCGACCTGTCCATCATCCAGGGCCGCAAGGTCGCGGTCATCGGTTACGGCAGCCAGGGCCACGCCCACGCGCTGTCGCTCCGTGACTCGGGTGTCGACGTGCGTGTCGGTCTGCACGAGGGCTCCAAGTCCAAGGCGAAGGCCGAGGAGCAGGGCCTGCGCGTGGTGACCCCGGCCGAGGCCGCCGCCGAGGCCGACGTCATCATGATCCTGGTCCCGGACCCGATCCAGGCCCAGGTCTACGAGGAGTCCATCAAGGACAACCTCAAGGACGGCGACGCCCTCTTCTTCGGCCACGGCCTGAACATCCGCTTCGACTTCATCAAGCCCCCGGCCGGCATCGACGTCTGCATGGTCGCGCCCAAGGGCCCGGGCCACCTGGTGCGCCGCCAGTACGAGGAGGGCCGCGGCGTTCCCTGTATCGCGGCCGTCGAGCAGGACGCGACCGGCAACGCCTTCGCGCTGGCCCTCTCGTACGCCAAGGGCATCGGCGGCACCCGCGCCGGCGTCATCAAGACGACCTTCACCGAGGAGACCGAGACCGACCTGTTCGGTGAGCAGGTCGTCCTGTGCGGTGGTACGGCCGCGCTGGTCAAGGCCGGTTTCGAGACGCTGACCGAGGCGGGCTACCAGCCGGAGATCGCGTACTTCGAGTGCCTGCACGAGCTGAAGCTGATCGTGGACCTCATGTACGAGGGCGGCCTGGACAAGATGCGCTGGTCGGTCTCCGAGACCGCCGAGTGGGGCGACTACGTCACCGGCCCGCGGATCATCACGGACGCCACCAAGGCCGAGATGAAGAAGGTCCTCGCCGAGATCCAGGACGGCACCTTCGCCCGCGAGTGGATGGCCGAGTACCACGGCGGTCTGAAGAAGTACAACGAGTACAAGACCCAGGACTCCGAGCACCTGCTGGAGACCACCGGCAAGGAGCTCCGCAAGCTCATGAGCTGGGTGAACGACGAGGACGCCTGACGTCGTGGTCCGGCCGTGGCACCCGTCGCGGCCGGACCTTGCCCGTCCGGGTGATCCTTCCGTACAGGCGCGGGACGACCTCCGCCACGCCACTACACTGCCGTACTACATACGCGTCAGGCCCACAGCGTCGTGCGTCTTCCACGCGGCTAGCACCCCTCCACCGCCTGCGGCCGTCGGGACGGCCGTCCGCTTGGACTTGTGAGGACTCACGTGAGCTCGAAACCTGTCGTACTCATCGCTGAAGAGCTGTCGCCCGCCACCGTGGACGCTCTGGGGCCGGACTTCGAGATCCGGCACTGCAACGGAGCGGACCGGGCCGAACTGCTCCCCGCCATCGCCGACGTCGACGCGATCCTGATCCGTTCGGCCACCAAGGTCGACGCCGAGGCCGTCGCCGCCGCCAAGAAGCTGAAGGTCGTCGCACGAGCCGGCGTCGGCCTGGACAACGTCGACGTGTCCGCGGCCACCAAGGCCGGCGTGATGGTCGTCAACGCCCCCACCTCCAACATCGTGACCGCGGCCGAGCTGGCCTGCGGTCTTCTGCTCGCCACCGCGCGCAACATCCCGCAGGCCAACGCCGCCCTGAAGAACGGCGAGTGGAAGCGGAGCAAGTACACGGGCGTGGAGCTCGCCGAGAAGACCCTCGGTGTCGTGGGTCTGGGCCGCATCGGCGCGCTCGTCGCCCAGCGCATGTCGGCCTTCGGCATGAAGGTCGTCGCCTACGACCCCTACGTGCAGCCCGCTCGGGCCGCGCAGATGGGCGTCAAGGTGCTGTCGCTGGACGAGCTGCTGGAGGTCTCCGACTTCATCACCGTCCACCTGCCGAAGACGCCCGAGACGCTCGGCCTGATCGGTGACGAGGCGCTGCGCAAGGTCAAGCCCAGCGTGCGCATCGTCAACGCCGCGCGCGGCGGGATCGTCGACGAGGAGGCGCTGTACTCCGCCCTCAAGGAGGGCCGGGTCGCCGGTGCCGGTCTCGACGTGTACACGAAGGAGCCCTGCACGGACTCCCCGCTGTTCGAGTTCGACCAGGTCGTGGCCACCCCGCACCTCGGCGCGTCGACGGACGAGGCGCAGGAGAAGGCCGGTATCGCCGTCGCCCGGTCGGTGCGGCTCGCGCTCGCCGGTGAGCTGGTCCCGGACGCGGTGAACGTCCAGGGCGGCGTCATCGCCGAGGACGTCAAGCCGGGTCTGCCGCTCGCCGAGCGCCTCGGCCGGATCTTCACCGCGCTCGCGAGCGAGGTCGCGGTCCGCCTCGACGTCGAGGTGTACGGCGAGATCACCCAGCACGATGTGAAGGTGCTGGAGCTGTCCGCCCTGAAGGGTGTCTTCGAGGACGTCGTCGACGAGACGGTGTCGTACGTCAACGCCCCGCTGTTCGCGCAGGAGCGCGGTGTCGAGGTGCGGCTGACGACCAGCTCCGAGTCGGCCGACCACCGCAACGTCGTGACCGTGCGCGGCACGCTCGGCAGCGGCGAGGAGGTGTCGGTCTCCGGCACGCTGGCCGGCCCGAAGCACCTGCAGAAGCTGGTCGCGGTCGGCGAGTACGACGTCGACCTCGCGCTCGCCGACCACATGGTCGTCCTGCGGTACGAGGACCGTCCGGGCGTCGTCGGCACGGTGGGCCGAGTCTTCGGCGAGGCCGGGATCAACATCGCCGGCATGCAGGTCGCCCGTGCGGCGGCCGGCGGCGAGGCGCTGGCGGTGCTGACTGTCGACGACACCGTGCCCGCCGGGGTGCTGGCCGAGGTCGCCGAGGAGATCGGCGCGACGTCCGCCCGCGCGGTGAACCTGGTCTGAGCCGCGGTCGTGCGGGGGCTGCCGCTCCCGGACGCCGTCGGCCCCGAAGGGGTCTCGTCCCGAACGCCGGACAGGCTGGTCGATCAGCCTGTCCGGCGTTTTCGTGTGCTCCCGGTTCGCCTTCCGCCTCAGACCGCCGCCTTCTCCGGCTCCGGTGCCGCCGTGCGTACCTCCACCCCCCGCAGTGTCACCGCCGCCAGTCCCGCCGCCCCGGCGAGGACCACCGCCCCCGCGATCGCCGCCCCCTGCATCCCGCTGGTGAACGCCTCCCGCGCGGTCGTGGCCAGACCCGGTACGCGGTCGGCGACCGCCAGCGCCCCGCCCAGCGTCTCGTGGGCCGCGGCCGGTGCGGAGGCCGGGATCTTGTGGCGGTAGACCGCCGTGCCGATGGAGCCGAGGACCGCCATGCCGAGCGCTCCGCCGAACTCCGCGCCGGTCTCCATCAGGGAGGAGGCGCTGCCCGCCCGCTCCACCGGGGCGGTGCCCATCGCGAGGTCCATGATCTGGGACATCACGGTGACGCTTCCGACGGCGATGACGGCGCACGCGGTCAGCACCAGTCCCAGCGAGTCCGTGCCCGCGAGGGACAGCAGCGCGAATCCGCCCGCGGCGAGGGCGAAGCCCGCGGTGACGACGTGGGCGCGGTCGGCGCCTCGCTGCACCAGCCCGGTCGCGATCGGCGCCGCCGCCCCGATCGGCACCGACGGCAGCAGGGCCCACAGGGCCGCCTCCAGGGCGCTCTTGTCGAGCACCGACTGCACGTACTGCGTGGTGAAGTAGGCCGATCCCATCACGCCGAACGCGGAGACGAGGTTGAGCGCGACGGAGGGGGCGAAGCCGCGACCGCGGAACAGGGCCGGGGAGATCATCGGTGAGTCGGCGGTGCGCTGCCGGTGGACGAAGAGGGCCGCGAAGAGCAGGCCGACGGTGATCGAGAGGACGTAGCGGACGTTCCAGCCGTCGGACGGGATCTCCTTCAGGCCGTAGACCACGGGGAGCACGGCCGCCATCGACAGCGGGATGCTCGCCCGGTCGAAGCGGACGGGGTCGGGGTTCTTGGACTCGGGGAGCAGCACCGGGCCGAGGACCAGCAGCAGGGCCATCGCGGGCAGGTTGACCAGGAAGACCGAGCCCCACCAGAAGTACTGGACCAGCACCCCGCTCATCACCGAACCGAGCGCGATCCCGGCCGTCATCACGCCCGACCACAGACCGATCGCCTTCGCCCGCTGGCCGGGGTCGGTGAACATCGTGCGGGTCAGCGCCATCGTCGACGGCATCAGGGTCGCGCCGCCGATGCCGAGGATCGCGCGGGCCACGATGAGGGTCTCGGCGCTGTTGGCGTAGGCCGCCACCAGGGAGGCCGTGCCGAAGGCGGCGGCGCCGATCAGGAGCAGCCTGCGGTGGCCGATGCGGTCGCCGAGCGAGCCCATCGTCATCAGCAGACCGGCCAGTACGAACGCGTAGATGTCGAAGATCCACAGCTGCTGGGTGCCGCTCGGTTCCAGGTCCGCGCTGATCGCCGGGATCGCGAAGTACAGGACCGAGACGTCCATCGAGACCAGCAGCAGCGGCAGCATCAGGACGGCCAGGGCGGTCCACTCGCGTCGGCCGGCGCGGGTGCCGGCGGGGGCGGTCGTGCTCGTCGGGTTCGTCATGAGGGGCGACTGTACGAGCGTCTTAAACGCTTGTCTAGTACGACCGTGTAAGTCGGGCGTCTAGGACGATCGTATGAATCCGGGTAGGCTGGCCCGCATGGGACACCGTGAGGATCTGCTCGAAGGCGCCAAGCGCTGCCTGCTGGCGAAGGGGTTCGCCCGTACGACGGCGCGCGACATCGTCAAGGAATCGAGGACCAACCTGGCGTCCATCGGTTACCACTACGGCTCGAAGGACGCGCTGCTGGCGCAGGCGTACGTGTCGCTGGTCGAGGGGATGGGGGATGCCTTCGAGGGGGACGGGACCGTCATGAGCGCCACCGAGCCTGGCTCCGTCGAACGGTTCCGGGGGGTGTGGTCCAACATCATCGGCACCATGCGGGACCCGGGTTCGATCTGGCACCTGAGCATGGAGGCCCTGGTCATGGGCGACCAGATGCCCGAGGTGCGCGATCATCTGGCGCTCGCCCAGCGGGAGGCCGCGCGCGGACTCGTCCCGCTGCTCATGGGCGGGCGCGAGGAGGACGTCTCGGACGAGACCGTCGACAGCCTCGGCGCGTTCTACCTGACCCTGATGACGGGGCTCATCGCGCAGTGGACCTTCGACCCGAAGACCGCGCCCGGCGCGGAGCAGCTCACCGAGGGCCTGCGCCGGGTGATCGAGTCAGCGGTGACGGGCTGACGCGCCCGTCCCGCATCTCCAGTACGTGGTCGGCGAGTGCCGTACGGCCGCCCGGCCGCCCGGTCGTGGCAGCTGAACAGGTACCCGAGCCCCAGCTCGCTCGTCCTGGAGGCCGGCGAGCGGACTCAGCAGGCACATGGCGGCCGCCGTGCCGGCCGTGGGGGCGGCGCCGGGCCCGAGCCGGGCGAGCACGTCCCGGCCGAGGCCGTCGGTGCCGAGCGGGTGCGCCCGGGAGGGCGCGGCCGGCCGGGCGGCCGTGTCGACCGTGTGCGGGTCACGCGGCAGACCCCGCCGACGGCCGTCGCCCGGCAGCACGGCGAGCGTGACGGGGACCGCCGGGTGCGCGTGGACCGGCCGGAGTGGCGGCAGGGGCAGCCCGGCGTCCCGCGGGGCGGGGCCCAGCAGCCGGCGCCGTACGAGCGCCCCGCGGCGCCGGTGAGCGGGCCGAGCAGCAGCAGGGCGAGGACCGCGCCCTGGAGGAGCGGCGGATGCTGCGACTTGGCCGCGCACCGGGCGCCGTACGCGCGATGCCGGGTACCGCGCACACCGTCTCCGCGGCGACCGCGCCACCGGTCAGCCCGACGGCGGCCCTGCCGAACTGCGGTACCAGCGGCGGCAGTACGCATGCGAGAGCGGCTGCCGAGACGCTGGTCCGGCTGACCCCGGCGCCCCCGCCACAGCTCCACCCGCCGTTCGTCCAGGACGGCCGGCGGCGCGTCCGCGACCAGCCGGCCGAGCGGTCTGCCCGCGGGGACGCCGAGCGCGAGCGCGGGCGGCGGTCACAGCCGGGCGCCCTTCAGTGCCATGTGCAGCAGCAGGCGGTCCTCGCCGTCGTCCAGGTCGAGGCCGGTGAGCTTCTCGACGCGGGAGAGGCGGTAGTACAGCGTCTGCCGGTGGATGCCCAGCTCCGCCGCCGTGCGGCCCGCCTGGCCGGCACGGTCGAGGTAGACCTCGGCGGTGCGGGCGAGGTCGCGGTGGGCGGGGGACAGGAGGGTGCGGACGGCGGGGTCGGGGGCCGCTTGTGGCGGCAGGGCGGTCAGCAGGCGGTACGGGCCGATGGACGCCCACGCGGCGACCGGCCCGAGCCGGGGTTCCGCCAGGGCGGCACGGGCGGCGGCGGACGCCTCCCGCCAGGCGGTGCCCAGCTCGGCGAGGCCGGTGCGGGGCAGGGAGAGGCCGGCGGCGGGGCCGGCCGGCGTCCCGGCCCCGGTGGACGGCGGCCCGGAGCCGGTGTCGGTGCCCGGGGCGGGCGGCCTGCTTCCGGTGCCGGCCCCGCTCTCCTCCCGCGCCCGCTCCAGCAGCCGTCCGGCCGCCGACGTCACCGGTGCCAGGGCGTCCGCCGAGCGCAGACGCATCAACAGGGCGAGGGAGTGGGCGGTCGTCCCCCACGGGAGCAGGCAGATGGCCGTCGCGCCCGGCACCGTGCGCACCGACGGGGCGTCCTCCGGGGCGGCCGAGGGCCAGGGGGTCACGCAGACCACCGCGTGGAGGGTGTCCGCGCGCGGGCCCAGGGCGGTACGGAGTTCGGCGACGGCCATGTCGCGCTGCCAGTCGCGGTCGGCGGTCAGGACCGCGCGCAGTTCCCGCGAGAGGTCCGCCCCGTGCTGCGCCTCGTCCGCGAGCAGCGCGCCGACGCGGGCCGTCACCTCCATCGCCGCCGCCAGTTGCCGGGCGGTCGGGCCGGGATCGTCGTCCAGGAGCCAGACGTAGCCGAGGACGACACCCCGGTGGCGTACCGGCAGGCAGACCCGTCCGCGGTAGACCCCCGCTTCCGGTGCCGGCGGAATGCGGACCGGGCCCCTCGCCCGGGTGATGCCGAAGCCCTCGAACCACGCGCGGACGGCGGCCGTCGAGCGGCGGGTCAGGATCGAGCGGGTGCGCACCGGGTCCAGCGCCGAGGTGTCGAGCTCGCCCTCGCTGTCGTACGCCCCGAAGGCGATCAGTTCGAAGTCCCGGTTCTCCAGGGTCGCCGGGGCGCCGAGGAGCTCCGAGATCTCGTCGACCAGTTCCTGGTAGTCGCCCTTGTGGTCCTTGTAGTCCGACGTCACCCGGGCATTGTCCCGCATGTCCGGACACCCTTCATACATCTGTCTGAGATCTGCGGCACGGATGCGTGACAGCTGTCGATGGCCCACGATCGGAGGGATCCTTAGGTTTCACGGTGGTTCTCCGTGCCGTTCCCGCCACCCAGGGAAACGGCCTCGTCCGGGTTGGTATGTGGAGGTGCCCCGTGCTGGGTCCCGTGATTCTCGCCGCGTCGCGCAGTGACCGGATGCGACGCCTGATCTCGGCGGCACCGGTGACCAGGCAGGTCGTCGACCGCTTCATCCCCGGTGAGACCGTCGACGAGATCGTGCCGATCGTCCGGGAGCTGACGGACAGGGGCCTGGAGCTGACGATGGACGTCGTCGGCGAGGACATCACCACGCCCGAGCAGGCCGCCGCCGCCCGGGACGCCTACCTGGAGCTCGTCGACCGGCTGAAGGGGCTGGAGCTCGGCACCCGCGCCGAGTTGTCGGTGAAGCTCTCGATGTTCGGCCAGGCCCTCCCCGGAGGACACGAGCTGGCCCTCGCCAACGTCCGGCCGGTCGTCGAGGCCGCCGCCGCCATCGGGACGACCGTCACGCTCGACGCGGAGGACCACACCACCCTCGACTCGATGTTCGCCGTCCACGAGGAGCTGCGGAAGGACTTCCCGCAGACCGGATGCGTCATCCAGGCCTACCTCTTCCGCACCGAGGCCGACGCCCGCCGCCTGGCCGGCAGCGGCAGCCGGGTGCGGCTGGTGAAGGGGGCGTACAAGGAGCCCGCCGAGGTCGCCCACCAGGACAAGCACGAGATCGACAAGGCGTACGTGCGGATCCTGAGGGTCCTGATGGAGGGCGGGGGATACCCGATGATCGGGTCCCACGACCCGCGCCTGATCTCCATCGCCCAGGAACTCGCCCGGCAGGCCGGCCGCAAGCCCGACGAGTACGAGTTCCAGATGCTGTACGGCATCCGCGGAGACGAGCATCTGCGGCTCGCGGCCGAGGGCCATCGGATGCGCGTCTACACCGCCTACGGCACCGACTGGTACGGCTACTTCATGCGGCGCCTCGCGGAGAAGCCGGCCAACCTGCGCTTCTTCGCCCGCTCGATCCTCACCAAGGGCTGAGCCCGAAACACCGCTCACTAAGGAGTTACGGACACCATGGACGCTGTGACCCAGGTCCCCACCCCCGTCAACGAGCCGGTGCGCGGCTACGCTCCCGGCTCGCCCGAGCGGGCCCGGCTGGAGGCCAAGCTCAGGGAGCTGGCCGACAACCCGATCGACCTGCCCTGCACCATCGGCGGCGAGCAGCGGCTGGGCGGCGGCGAGCGGGTCGACGTCGTGCAGCCGCACAACCACAAGGCCCGTCTCGGCACGTACGGCAACGCCACCCGGCGCGACGCCCAGGACGCCATCGACGCGGCCCTCGCCGCCGCGCCCGCCTGGCGGGCGATGGCCTTCGACGACCGCGCCGCGATCATCCTGCGCGCCGCCGAGCTGCTGGCCGGGCCCTGGCGCGAGACGCTGGCCGCCTCCACCATGCTCGGCCAGTCGAAGACCGCCCAGCAGGCGGAGATCGACACCCCCTGCGAGCTGGTCGACTTCTGGCGCTTCAACGTCAAGTACGCCCGTGACCTGCTCGCCGAGCAGCCGCCGGCCAACGCGCCGGGCGTCTGGAACCGCCTCGACCACCGCCCCCTCGAAGGCTTCGTCTACGCGATCACGCCCTTCAACTTCACGGCGATCGCGGGCAACCTGCCCACCGCCCCGGCCCTCATGGGCAACGTCGTCGTCTGGAAGCCCTCGCCGACCCAGACCCACGCCGCCGTGCTCCTCATGCGGCTGCTGGAGGAGGCCGGACTGCCCAAGGGCGTCATCAACCTCGTCACCGGTGACGGCATCGAGGTCTCCGAGGTCGCCCTGGAGCACCGGGAACTCGCGGGCATCCACTTCACCGGGTCGACCAAGACCTTCCAGTACCTGTGGAAGACGGTCGGCAGCAACATCGAGAAGTACCGCTCCTACCCGCGCCTGGTCGGCGAGACCGGCGGCAAGGACTTCGTCGTCGCCCACCCGAGCGCCGACCGCGCGGTGCTGAAGACGGCGCTGACCCGGGGTGCCTTCGAGTACCAGGGCCAGAAGTGCAGCGCGACCTCCCGGGCGTACATCCCGGCGTCCATCTGGAACTCCGGGTTCAAGGAGGAGTTCGCCGCGGAGGTCGACGGCATCGCCATGGGTGACGTCACCGACCTGTCGAACTTCATCGGCGCGGTCATCGACGAGCGGGCCTTCGCCAAGAACAAGGCCGCCATCGACCGGGCGAAGGCGGACCCGGCCTGCACGATCGTCGCCGGCGGCTCCTACGACGACGCGGTCGGCTACTTCGTCCGGCCGACCGTCATCGAGTGCGACGACCCGCGAAGCGAGGTCTTCACCACCGAGTACTTCGGCCCGATCCTCGCCGTGCACGTCTACGAGGACGACCGGTACGAGGAGATGCTGACCCAGATGGAGTCGGTGTCCGCCTACGCCCTGACCGGCTCGGTCATCGCCAACGACCGCGCGGCGGCGGCGTACACGATGGACCGGCTCCGCTACGCGGCCGGCAACTTCTACATCAACGACAAGTCGACCGGTGCCGTCGTCGGCCAGCAGCCCTTCGGCGGTGGCCGCGCCTCCGGCACCAACGACAAGGCCGGCGCCCCGCAGAACCTGATGCGCTGGACGCTGACCCGCGCCATCAAGGAGACCCTGGCCCCGCCGACCGACTACCGGTACCCGCACATGGGCTGACACCCCCCCCGCACGCGGACGGGCCGGATCCTCACCGATCCGGCCCGTCCGTGTGTCCGGGCCCGGACGGAGTCACGCAGGTCGGAGAGGCCGGGGGCGGTGCGCCGTCTCAGATAGTAGGAAGTCCGAGTAATTGTGGAGACAGATGCGCCGTCCTCGCTTAGCTTTGTAGGAGCCGAACGTCTCGCTCGACCAAGCGAATGGCGGTTCGTGAGCCGGGCCCCGTGCAGGCAATCCCTGCGGCCCGCTCCCCGCCCCCGGCGTCTCGTAACTTCCCGCTCCAGGAATCTCGAAGGAGTCGATTCCCCATGGCCGAGACGACCGCCCGCCGTCGAGTCCGTCACCTCTCCCGTACCAGCGAGTCGGACCGCAAGAACGCCGCCGCCGCACTCCAGCGAGCCCTCGACCGCCGCGACAACGGCGGCTCGACCGGCCACAGCGCCTGAGCACCCGAGCACCCGAGCACCCACGAACCGGGAGCCGCACCCGCGAGGTGCGGCGCGGACTCACGTGCCGCGCCGCACCTCGAAATGGTCGATGCGCTCCCCGTTCTGCGCCAGCGCCGACACCGTCAGCCTGGGGCGCGGACCGCTCCGCGCCTCCACGGAGAGGAACGAGAAGCCGCGGTAGCGCACCCGGGACCACTCGACGGTCTCCTTCGCGGACTGCTGGGACGCCGTCCAGTGGAAGGACTCCACGGACTCGCGGTCCCGCACGTGCCCCTCGTAGCTCTCCGGTACGCCCGCCGGAAAGCCGTACAGGTCCTTGCCGCCGCCGCCCGCGGTCACGTACACGATCCCGTCGCGGGTCGGGTCGGTCGACGCGCCGATCGGGACCGGCCTGCCCACCTCGCCGTCCCTGATGGCGTCCGTGCGCTCGTAGACGTGGTTGTGCCCGTTGATCACCAGGTCCACCTGGTGCCTGGCGAACAGCGGCAGCCACCGCTCCCGCACACCCCCGTCGGAGGCGTGCGAGGAGGTCGAGTAGGCGCAGTGGTGGAAGAAGACGACGATGAAGTCGACCGAGGCGTCCGCCCGCAACCCGGCCAGCTTTCTCTCCAGCCACGCCGTCTGCCTCCCGCCCGTGTAGCCGGAGTTGGCGGGGATCTCGTACGAGACGTCGTTCGCGTCCAGCGCGACGAAGGCGACATTGCCGTACGTGAACGCGTAGACGCCCGGCGCGGTGCGGGGGTCGAAGCCGTTGTCCGGGAGGGACCAGCGGGCCAGCTGGCCGCCGTAGCCCTCCGGTGAGTACCAGGCCTCCATGTCGTGGTTCCCGGTCGTCACCATCCACGGGACCGACTTCGCCACCCGTTCGTTCTGCTGGAGGAACAGGTCCCAGTAGCCGGGGTCGTAGCCGTCCGTCTTCCCGCCCCGGCCGGTGCCGTTCGCGTAGCAGATGTCGCCCGCGTGGAGATGGAAGGCGGGCCGCCGGCGCAGCAGGACGTCGTCGTTGGCGGCGGCGGCCCGGCTCACGCCCTGGTCGCCGAAGGCGGTGAAGACGAACCGCTCCGGGGTCGCCGGCGCCGTGCGGAAGGAGCCGATGGTCGACCGGTGGGCGGGCGAGGCCGGGTCGAAGCCGTCGTGGCCGACGCCGTAGTAGTACGTCGTGCCGGGCAGCAGACCGTCCAGCGCCGCGTGCAGATAGAACTGGTCGAGCGCCGGCCGCACCCCGCTCACGCCCGGCGTGTGCAGGTCGCGCACCTCGGCGTCGATCCTGCGGCCCAGGTCGTCGGGCCGGGTGCCGATCCGGACGTAGGGCCCGCGCACCGCGAGCGGTACCTGCCAGGAGATCCGCATCCGGGTCTTCGGGTCGGCGCCGAAGGCGAGATGACGGCCGAACGGCACGACGGCCGAGCCGTGCACCCGGGACGCGGACGGCGAGGCGGCCGTGGCACCCGCACGCGTGGCCGTGCCCGGGGCGCCGCCGTCCGAGCAGCCCGTCAGCATCCCGCCGGCCAGCGCGCCCGCCGTCACCAGTGCGCGGCGCCGGGACAGCCTGGTCCGCAGGTACTCGTACTGCTCGGCCATGCTCATCCGGCGGGCGAGCTGGTGCGGCACGCCGCAGTCGGGGGTCTCCATGAGGGTGAACTTCCCAGCGGACCTCAACACCCGCCCCCCGTACGGGTGAACACGCGGCAACGAGATGACGTGAACGTGCTCCCGGCATGTCCGCATCGCGGACACCTCATGTCATCCCATGGGACAAGGAGTACGGTGCCGACATGTCTCGCAGCATCAATCTCGCAGTGATTCCCGGTGACGGCATCGGCCAGGAGGTCGTGGCCGAAGGTCTCAAGGTCCTCTCCGCCGTCCTTCCGCAGGATGTGAAGCTGGAGACGAAGGACTACGACTTCGGCGCCCGGCGCTACCACGCCACCGGTGAGACCCTCACCGACGCCGACCTCGACGCCCTGAAGAAGCACGACGCCATCCTGCTCGGCGCGATCGGCGACCCGTCGGTGCCGTCCGGCGTCCTGGAGCGCGGCTTCCTGCTCAAGCTCCGCTTCGCCTTCGACCACCACGTCAACCTGCGCCCGTCCAAGCTGCTGCCGGGTGTCGCCACCCCGCTGGCCGGCGAGCCGCAGATCGACTTCGTCGTCGTCCGCGAGGGCACCGAGGGCCCGTACACCGGCAACGGCGGCACGATCCGCAAGGGCACCGAGCACGAGGTCGCCACCGAGGTCTCCGTGAACACGGCCTTCGGTGTCGAGCGCGTGGTCCGTGACGCCTTCGCCCGCGCCCAGGCCCGCCCGCGCAAGAAGCTGACGCTGGTCCACAAGAACAACGTGCTGACCTTCGCCGGTCACCTGTGGACCAACACCTTCACCAAGGTGGCCGCCGAGTTCCCCGAGGTCACCACGGACTACATCCACGTGGACGCGGCGACGATCTACCTCGTCACGGACCCCGCCCGCTTCGACGTGATCGTCACCGACAACCTCTTCGGCGACATCATCACCGACCTCGCCGCGGCCGTCTCCGGCGGCATCGGCGTCGCCGCGAGCGGGAACATCAACCCGTCCGGCGAGTTCCCCTCGATGTTCGAGCCGGTGCACGGCTCGGCCCCGGACATCGCCGGCCAGGGCAAGGCCGACCCCACCGCCACGGTCCTGTCCGTCGCCCTCCTGCTGCGTCACCTCGGCTACGAGTCCGAGGCCGGCCGCATCGAGGACGCCGTCTCCGCCGACCTCGCGGAGCGCACCGGCAAGCCCGCCCGTTCCACCACGGAGATCGGCGACGCGCTCGCCGTACGAGTAGCCGGCTGATCCGCCGCGCTTCCTCGAACCTCCGAAGCCGCCGGGTCACCGCACCCGGCGGCTTTCGTATGTCCCCGCCGGGTGCCACCATCATCCTCTGGGCCGCATTCACGCCGTTTTCGTCCCCGGCTCCCCGCTTGAGATAATCGAACGCGGAGCCGCGGAATGGGGGAATGCTCGGACGTCCTAGCACTGGCCACTGACAGTACGGGCGTGTGCGCGGCCCGTCACTACAACCGGTGAAGGACAACCACTCATGACGACGCCCACGATCGAGCTCAAGCCCTCGGCCTCGCCACTCTCCGACGCGGAGCGCGAGGCGATCCTGGCCAACCCCGGCTTCGGCCGCCACTTCACCGACCACATGGTGACGATCAAGTGGACCGAGGGCCGCGGCTGGCACGACGGCCAGCTCGTTCCGTACGCTCCGCTCTCCCTCGACCCGGCGGCGATGGTGCTGCACTACGCGCAGGAGATCTTCGAGGGACTCAAGGCCTACCGCCAGCCCGACGGTTCCGTCGCCAGCTTCCGCCCCGAGAAGAACGCGCAGCGCTTCCAGTCCTCCGCCCGCCGGCTCGGCATGCCGGAGCTGCCGGTGGACACGTTCATCGAGGCGTGCGACGCGCTGGTGCGGCAGGACCAGGCGTGGGTCCCGGCGCACGGCGGCGAGGAGTCCCTCTACCTGCGGCCGTTCATGATCGCGACCGAGGTCGGCCTGGGCGTGAAGCCCGCCAACGAGTACCTCTTCCTGGTCATCGCCTCCCCGGCCGGCGCCTACTTCCCGGGCGGCGTCAAGCCGGTCTCCATCTGGCTGTCCGAGGACCGCGTCCGCGCCGTCCCCGGCGGCATGGGCGACGCGAAGACGGGCGGCAACTACGCCGCGTCGCTGCTGGCCCAGGCCGAAGCGGCGGCCAAGGGCTGCGACCAGGTCTGCTACCTCGACGCGGTCGAGCACACGTGGGTCGAGGAACTCGGCGGCATGAACCTGTACTTCGTGTACGGCGACAAGATCGTCACGCCGGCCCTCACCGGCTCCATCCTGGAGGGCGTCACCCGTGACTCGCTCCTCACTGTCGCCCGGGACCTCGGCTACGCGTCCGAGGAGGGCCGCGTGTCGATCGACCAGTGGCAGCGCGACGCCGAGAACGGCACCCTCACGGAGGTCTTCGCCTGCGGCACCGCGGCCGTGATCACCCCGGTCGGCACGGTCAAGCGCGCGAGGGCCGAGTGGCAGCAGTCGGGCGGCGAGCCCGGCGAGGTCACGCTGCGGCTGCGTCAGGCCCTGCTGGACATCCAGCGCGGGACGGCACGGGACGAGCACGGCTGGATGCACAAGCTGGGTTAGGCGCCGGTGGCCGCCTGCGGGGCCGCCGTGGACTCCGTGTCCGCGGCGGCCCCAGGCGTTCCGGACCTGTCGCCGCCGGGTACGCCGGCCCCGTCCGGCTCACGAGGTCACCGGGGGCGATCCTCGGCCACGTACGGGAGCTCCCGTACGCGAGCGCCTCGCGGACGCGTGACCCCCCGCCCGGGTTGTACGTAATAAGGCCGATTGACCCGATGGGCGGTGTGCGTTTGCCTCGACGGGAGCCCTCGGCGCGGGGCCGGGGGAGATGCGTCAACGGGGACCACAGGGGGGAACATGTCCAGAGGCGTACATGTGTCCAGAGGCTCTACAGGCGCGGTGCTGTTGCTCGCGCTCGCCGCAGCCGCCGTTCCGAGTGCCACCGCAGCACCGCACGCACCACCCGCACCGAGGGCATCGCAGGCACCGACAGCACCGCAGGCACCGACCGCACCGCACACTCCGCGTGTCGAACGGGTCAGCACCGCCGCCGACGGCACCCAGGCCGACGGGCCGTCCGACGGCGCCGCGATCAGCGCCGACGGCCGGCAGGTCGCGTTCACCTCCCAGGCGCCGGGCTTCGGCTGCGCGGACCTCTCGCCGTGCCTGCTCGTGAAGGATCTGGCCACCGGCGGAGTCACCAAGATCGACCTGGGCAGCGGTCACACCTACGGCTCGCCGATGCCGAGCGCCGACGGGGGCCGTGTCGCCTACTCCGCGGGCACCCGGTTCCCGGCACCGTACCTGTACGACCGCGCGACCGGCCGCTCGGAACGGCTGTGGCCCGACACCCCGCCCGGCTCCGACGAGTTGGGCCGAGCGCAGTCGATCAGCCCGGACGGCACGCACGTCGCGTACACCATCGGCGACCGCCACGGGCCGCAGAACACACGGCTCCTCTACGTCCGCGACACGGCCACCGGCACCGACGAACTGATCTCACCGGCCGAGGAGGGCCCCAAGCGCGGGGCCTCGGTGAGCGGCGACGGCGAGCGGGTCGCCTACCAGGTCCCGGGGCCCGCCGAGGACGACCCGGACGACGTCTTCGTCAAGGACCGGACCACGGGCGAGCGGACCCAGGTCGACACCGGCCTCGGCCAGGCCACCCTGGTCCGCATCACCGCGGACGGCCGACGTGTCCTCCTTGACGCCGCGAGCGGCCTGTACGTCCACGACCTGCGCACGGGCGAGTCACGGCGGGTGGCCGAGGGGCGGGCTCTCTCGGCCACGGCGGACGGCCGGTACGCCGTCGTCGGGGGCGAGGACGGGGTGCGTGCGCGCGACCTGCTGACGGGCCGGCGCGGGACGGCCCTGCCGGCGGACGCCCAGCTCGGATCGGAGATGCTGGCTGCCGACGGGCGTACCGTGGCGTTCGGTTCGGGGGCGTCCCACCTGGTGGCGGGCGACACCAACCGGGAGCCGGACGTGTTCGTCCTCTCGGGCGCGCTCCGGGAGAACCCGGACCCGATGCCGTCCGTCACCGAACGGATCAGCATGACGCCGGACGGGCAGCAACGCACCGGGGCGTCCTTCGATCCGGCGATGGGGGAGGGCAAGGTCGTCGCCTTCACCTCGCAGGGGACCGACGACCCGAAGGACACGAACGTGTTCGTCCACGCGGCCGGCGGCACATCCCAGGTCAACTCCGGGACGCAGGGCCCCTCGCACGAGGGGACGCCCTGCTCCAGCGGACGCATGGTCGGCTATGTGGCCCCGTCCGAGGCCGACGGCGGCCCGGAGGTCCACATCCGCAACCGCTCGGTCGGCAGACTCACCAGCCTCAATTCCCACCAGGGCGTCCGCTTCACCTGGATGGGACAGCCCGAGGTGGACCCCACCTGCCAGTGGATCACCTACGCCGCCACCCTGCCCGCCACCGACGCCGACCCGCACCCTCAGCCCCGCGTCTACCGCTTCCGGTTCAACGGCGGCACCACGGACCTGGTCAGCGAGCCCTCGGGCAAGGCGGCGCGGAACCCGTCGATCAACTACGACGGCCGGTACATCGCCTTCGAGCAGGACGGTGACCTCCACGTCCGCGACCTGGACACCGGCGCCCTGGAGAAAGTCGCCGGCGACTCCTCGGCCCCCTCCCTCAGCGCGGACGGGCGCAAGGTCGCCTTCCAGCAGGCCCGGGAGATCCATGTCCGTGACCTCGACACCGGCACCACGACCCGGGCCGAGGGCACGCAGCCCTCGCTCTCCGGGGACGGCACACGGGTCGCGTACACCTCGGGCCGTTCCGTGTACCTGCTCGAACTGGCTACCGGGAAGCGGCAGTTGATCAGCGTCGACCGCTGGGGCGGCCGCACCGACCTCCCGGCCCGGCACCCGTCCGTCAACGCCGACGGCACGGCCGTCGCGTTCGAGTCGGCGTCACCCGATCTGGTGGAGGGGGACACCAACGGGGTGGCGGACGTCTTCCTGCGGACAGCTCACTGACCGAAGACCGACCACGGGGGAACGACATGCACCGAACGACCATGCACGGCATGCGCGCCATGGCCATGCACGGAACGACCGACAAGCACGGGAACAACGGGGGAACCAACATGCGCACCACGAAGCACCGCACCGCCTCGGCGGCGGTCACCGTCGTCGCGGCCGCCGCCGCCATGGCGCTCACCGGATCCGCCGCGAGCGCCGCGCCCACGGTTCCGTACACGGAGAAGGCGAGTGTGGCTCCGGACGGCACGGACGGCAACGGCGCCTCCGGCGGGCAGAGCCTGAGCGCGAACGGCCGGTACCTGGCCTTCGTCTCGGACGCCGGCAACCTGGTCGCGGGCGACACCGACGGCACCGCCGACGCCTTCGTACGCGACCTGAAAACCGGCACCACCCGCCTGGCGAGCACCGCGCAGGACGGCACTGCGGCGGACAGCCCCGTCCTGGACCTCTCACTGAGCGCGGACGGCCGGTATCTGGCGTTCACCTCCAACCCCACCTACGACACCGCCGACAACCACGTCTTCGTCAAGGACCTGAAGACCGGCGCCCTCCAGCGGATCGACGACGCCGTGGACACGGGCTACAGCGCCGCCAGCGGCCCCGCTCTCAGCGCCGACGGCCGCTACCTCGCCTTCGTCGCCCTGCGCACGGGCGACGCGCCGGCGGGGGACGGCTCCGACCGGGTCTACCGCGTCGACCGCGTCACCGGCGAGGCCGTCCGGATCAGCCAGGTGCCCGGCGAGGGTGCCTGGAAGTCCGCCGCCACCCACCCGTCCATCAGCGCCGACGGCAGCCGGGTCGGCTACCAGTTCTTCGTCCCGTACCCCACCCGGGGCGACTGGAGCGACGCCTACGTCCGTGACGTGCCGAGCGGCGAGCTGTTCCAGGCCGACAAGGCGCCGGACGGCAAGGTCTCCGACGGTCAGAGCGAGTTCCCGCAGGTCAGCGCCGATGGCCGGTACGCGGTCCTCAACTCGCTCGACTCGCAGCTGACCCCGGGCGACACCAACAAGGGGCACAACGTCTTCGTCCGCGACCTGGCGACGGGGGAGCTGCGCCGCGTCGACGCCGCCGATCCGGCGGCCTCCACCGCCCATCCCCAGCTCAGCGCCGACAGCCGGCACCTCGTGTTCACCGCGTCCGACCCCGCCGACCCGGACCACGCGCGCCAGGCGTACGTGCGCGACCTGCGCACCGGACGCACGGTGCTCGCCAGCCCCGCGGCGCAGGGCGGACCCAGCGGTTCCGACGGGGTGTCCTTCCCGGTGATCGACCGGCACGGCCGCCAGGTCGCCTTCAGCAGCAGCGCCGCCGACCTCGTGCCCGAGGACACCTACGACACCACGCACGTCCACGTCCGCCACCTGAGGTGATCAACCGAGTGCTCGCATCCTGAGACGGACGGTGAGCACGGGGACGGTCTGTGCCAGACTGCCTCCGTGCTCTCGTTCGCCACGATTATTGGCAGCAGGCGCGCCGGTCCGCAGTGACCATCACGTACGACCAGGTACGGGTGGACACCGTCGTCCTCGACCCGCGCGCAGACCTCTCGCACCCGCGAGGGGTTTTTCGCATTTCTGGCCCACCCGAAGCCGGAGGCGAGAGCGCGAGGGACCATGTGGGGACGGTGGAGCCGGTCATTCCGGTACAGACCGAGATCCGACACAGGAGCCTTGACACCATGACCGAAACCAGCGAGCTCGACGATTCGTTCCACGTCTTCGACACCACTCTGCGCGACGGCGCGCAGCGGGAGGGCATCAACCTCACCGTCGCGGACAAGCTGGCCATCGCACGGCACCTGGACGACTTCGGCGTGGGCTTCATCGAGGGCGGCTGGCCCGGCGCCAATCCGCGGGACACCGAGTTCTTCGCCCGCGCCCAGCAGGAGATCGACTTCAAGCACGCCCAGCTGGTCGCCTTCGGCGCCACCCGCCGGGCCGGCGCCAAGGCGTCCGAGGACCCTCAGGTCAAAGCCCTCCTGGAGTCCGGCGCCCAGGTGATCACCCTGGTGGCGAAGTCCCACGACCGGCACGTGGAGCTCGCCCTGCGCACGACACTGGACGAGAACCTGGAGATGGTCCGCGACACGGTGTCCTTCCTCACGGAGCAGGGCCGCCGCGTCTTCGTCGACTGCGAGCACTTCTTCGACGGTTACCGCGCGAACCCCGAGTACGCGAAGGCGGTCGTCCGGACGGCCTCTCAGGCCGGGGCGTCCGTCGTGATCCTCTGCGACACCAACGGCGGGATGCTCCCGGCGCAGATCCAGGCGGTCGTGTCCACCGTGCTCGCCGACACCGGCGCCCGGCTCGGCATCCACACCCAGGACGACACGGGCTGCGCGGTCGCCAACACCCTGGCCGCGGTGGACGCGGGCGCCACCCACGTCCAGTGCACGGCCAACGGCTACGGCGAGCGCGTCGGCAACGCCAACCTGTTCCCGGTGGTCGCGGCCCTGGAGCTGAAGTACGGCAAGAAGGTGCTGCCCGACGGCAAGCTCCGCGAGATGACCCGTATCTCGCACGCCATCGCCGAGGTCGTGAACCTCACCCCCTCCACCCACCAGCCCTACGTCGGCGTCTCCGCCTTCGCCCACAAGGCGGGCCTGCACGCCTCCGCCATCAAGGTCGACCCGGACCTGTACCAGCACATCGACCCGGAGCAGGTCGGCAACACCATGCGGATGCTGGTCTCCGACATGGCGGGCCGCGCGTCGATCGAGCTCAAGGGCAAGGAGCTCGGCATCGACCTCGGTGGCGACCGCGCGCTGGTCCAGCGGGTGGTCGACCGGGTGAAGGAGCGCGAGCTGAGGGGCTACACGTACGAGGCGGCCGACGCGTCCTTCGAACTCCTGCTGCGCGCCGAGGTCGAGGGCACACCCCTGAAGTACTTCGAGGTCGAGTCCTGGCGGGCGATCGTCGAGGACCGCCCCGACGGCACCCACGCCAACGAGGCCACGGTCAAGCTCTACGCCAAGGGCGAGCGCATCGTCGCCACGGCGGAGGGCAACGGCCCGGTCAACGCCCTCGACCGTGCCCTGCGGGTCGCCCTGGAGAGGATCTACCCGCAGCTCGCCAAGCTGGAGCTCGTCGACTACAAGGTCCGCATCCTGGAGGGCGTCCACGGCACCCAGTCCACCACCCGCGTCCTGATCTCCACGTCCGACGGGGCGGGGGAGTGGTCGACGGTGGGCGTCGCCGAGAACGTGATCGCGGCGTCCTGGCAGGCCCTGGAGGACGCGTACACGTACGGGCTGCTGCGGGCGGGGGTGGAGCCGGCGGAGTAGGGCGCAGGACACGCCTCGAAGGCCGGGGTGATGCCCCGCAACAGCGCAGCCCGTGCGGCGGGGCGGCGGGGCTGCGGGGCGGCGGGGCGGCGGGGCGGCGGGATCATGACCGCCGGC
>NZ_JBSFTY010000022.1:0-101580 GCF_053591515.1 Streptomyces sp. NPDC003011 | reverse complement strand
ACGACGACGCGGGCGCGGCGGCGCTGCTGGAGGTCGTGGGCCAGCTCGTGGAGCGGGCGCGCGCGGCGGGCGAGTTGCGGCCACCGGGGAACCGGCGGCCGCAGCCCGGCTCTTACCTGATCCCGAGGGCCCCTACGAGCTGCACGTCGGGCGTCCGCTGCTGCCCGACGACCACCGCTCCCCGCACGGACCCGGCCGGGCGACTGCCCTGCTCGCGCGCGCCCTGCACCGGCTGGCCCGGCGCATCCCCTCCCGGGACACCCTCGAACTCGACGAGGAGACCACCGCCGAGCAGGGAGTCGTCGACGGCATGTGGCTGCCCTTCCTCCGCCCGGCCCGCACCTCCGCCTTCGATCTGGTGCTGCTGGTCGACGACGCCCCCACCATGCGCATCTGGGAGGACGCCGCCGCCCGGCTCGCCGAGGCCGCCGAACACAGCGGCGCCTTCCGGAGCGTGCGCACGGTCCGGGTCGACGTGCCGCGCACCGGCGCCGCCACCCTGCGCCGCCCTCCCGGCCGGTCCGCCGCCGACCCCGCCGAACTCCTCGACGGACGCGGCGGCCGGGTGTTCCTCGTCGTCACCGACGGGCTCGCCCACGGCTGGGCCGCGTCCGCCGCCGACGACCTGCTCGGCCGGCTGGCCCACGCCGGCCCCACCGCCCTCGTCCACCTGCTGCCGCCGCACCTGCGCCACCGCTCCTCCCTCTACCCGTACCAGGCGGTCCTGGAGGCCGGCGGCTTCGGCGCCCCCAACCACGGCCTCGCCCACTGGGCCCCGCCCGGCGGCCCCGACCCGCTGCGGCCGCTGCCCGCCGCCGGGGACGGAGCCGTCCCGGTGCCGGTCCTGTCGCTGAAGGCCGGCTCCATCGCCGCCTGGGCCGACCTGGTGACCGGGGAGCGCGGGGTACGCCGCTCCCTGCCCGTCGTCCTGGCCGGCACCCTCACCAAAGGCGCCCCCGCGCCCGGTCTGCGCGCCCCGCGCTTCCCGCGCGCCGCCACCGCCGCCGTACGCCGGTTCTTCACGCTCGCCACCCCCGCCGCGCGCCGGCTCGCCACCCAACTGGCCGCCGTCCCCTTCGAGTTCGACCTCATGGAGCAGCTGCGGCGACGGACCATGCCGGAGACCGGCCCCGACCACTTCGCCGAGATCCTGATGGGCGGACTGGTCGACTGGGGCAGCGGCGGCGAGGGCCGTCCCGAGTTCGCCGACGGGGTCCGCGAGGCGCTGCTGGCCACCACCACCCGCAGCCAACTCGCCCGCACCGTCAGTGTGGTGGGCGAGCTGCCCGCCGCCGGCGAGCGGGGCGTCGCCCTGCGCGCCGCCCTGCGGGACCCGGTGGGCGCGCGGCTGCCCGACCCCGCGGAACACGGCTGGGCCCGCAGCGAACTCGCGGTGATGCGCGCGCTGTCGGGGCCGTACTCCGAGCGCGCCAAGCGCATCGAGCCCCACCTTCCCCGGCTCGTACCCGATAGGGCCGAACGGGTGGGCGCCGGTTTGCGGACCGGTACACCCACTGAGGTGAACCCGTCGGGCGGTGAGGGATCGCCCGGTGGAAAGGGCAGTGATCCAGCGTCGAGGATTTCCGACATACCTGGAGAATCAGTGCCGAGCCCGGTAATCGACGCGACCCCACACAATGCCTCGGAGGACGAGCAGCTCATGACGAGCACCACGACCACGACGCCCGCCATCATGGTGAACGTTCCGCTCCGGAACACCTCGTTCGTCGGCCGGCAGGCGCTGCTGAGGGCCGTGGAGGAGCAGCTCGCCGCCCAGGACACGGCGGCGGTGCTGCCGCACGCGCTGCACGGACTGGGCGGCGTCGGAAAGTCCCAGCTGGCACTCGAGTACATCTACACGCACCAGCAGGACTACAAGGTGATCTGCTGGATCTCCGCCGAGCGGGAGAGTCTCATCCTCGCCGCGCTCAGTACCCTCGCGGCCCAGCTGGGCGTCGCCCCGACGAGTCAGGAGAGCGTGGGCACCCCGACCGCCAACACGGCCGTGCCCGCCGTCCTGGAGGCACTGCGCAGCGGGGCGCCCTACGACAACTGGCTGCTCGTCTTCGACAACGCCGAGGACATCGACGTCGCGCGCAAGTACTTCCCGCCCAACGGCCCGGGGAAGGTCATCGTCACCTCCCGCAACCGGGCCTGGGAACGGGTGGCCACTCCGCTGCCGGTGAACGTCTTCGAACGCGAGGAGTCCGTCGAGCTGCTCCAGAAACGCTCGCCCGACCTGTCGGCCGAGGACGCCGACCGGCTCGCCGACGCACTGGGCGACCTGCCGCTCGCGGTGGAACAGGCGGGCGCCTGGCGCGCCGTCACCGGCATGCTGGTCCAGGAGTACCTCGACCTGCTGGAGCAGCGCAGCCTGGAGATCCTCGAACTCGACACACCCCCCGACTACCCGACATCGGTGGCGGCCGCGTGGGACATCTCGCTGTCCCGGATCGCGGAGAGCAACCCGGGAGCCCGGCAGCTCCTCGACATCTGCGCGAGCATGGCCCCCGAGCCCATTCCCCGGTCCGTGCTGCGCGGCAGCCGCGGCGTCAGCATCACGCCCGACGTCGACCCGCTGCTGCGCGAGTCGATCAAACTGAACCGGGCCATCCGCGACCTCAGCCAGTTCTCCCTGGTGAAGGTGGACCCGCGGGCCGACACCCTGCAGATGCACCGCCTGCTGCAGACCGTGCTCCTGGCCAAGCTGGGGCCCGAGGAGCGGGAGGGCATGCGGGGCGCCGCCCACCAGCTGCTGTCCGCCGCCAAACCGGGCAGCTACTCCTCGTCGCTGGAATGGCGTTCCTACCAGGAGCTGCTGCCGCACGTCCTCGCCTCGCAGGCGGTGACCAGCACCGACGACTGGGTGCGCGAACTCGTCTACGACACGGTGCTGTTCCTCTACTACTGGGGTGACCACACAGGCGCCGCGGACCTGGGCCGGCAGGCCTGGAACGCCTGGCTCGCCGCCTCCGGAGAGGACGACATCTACGTCATCCGGATGTCGAAGAGGTTCGGGTTCCTGCTGCGCCAGATCGGTCAGGTCGCCGAGTCCATCCCGCTCACCGAGAAGGCGCTGGAGGTCTCCCGTCGGATCCAGGTCGAGGCGGAGGAGATGATCGACTCCCTGTGTGACATGGCCGACGCCCGGCGCTACCAGGGCCGCTTCGAGGAGGCCCGCGACCTGGGACAGGAGGCGACGGAGCTGGCGCGGCCCCAGTTCGGGCTGGAGGACCCCACCACCCTGCGTGCCGTCCACAGCCTGGGCGTCGATCTGCGGCTGTGCGGCCAGTTCCGCGAGGCCCTGGCGCTGGACCAGGAGAACGCCCGGCTGCGGGACCAGATGTTCGGCCCCGCCAACTTCCTGACCCTCAACTCCCTCAACGCCCTCTCCATCGACATGCGGGAGAGCGGCGACTATCCCGGCGCCCGCGACTTCCAGGAGGACGCCCACCGCCGGTCCCGGGCCGCGCTCGGCGAGGAGCACCCGCTCACCCTGCGGATCGCCCGCAACCTCGCCGTGTGCCGGCGCCGTGACGGGGCCCTGGCCGAGGCCGTCAAGCTCTCGGAGGACACACTGCGGCGCTTCAGCGCACGCTATGGGGCCGACCACTTCGACGCCGTGTCCACCGCGCTCAACTACTCCGTGGACCTGCGCCTCGCCGGGGACCTGGAGAACGCCCGCAAGCAGGGCCAGGACGCCGCCGAGCGCTACGCCATGCGTCTGGGCGCCCGGCACGCCTACACCCTGCTGGCCAAGGCCAATCTCGCCGCCACGCTGCGGGCCCTGGACGCGCTCGACGACGCCCAGGAACTGGAGGACGTGGCTGCCCGGCAGTTGGCCGAGACGATCGGGCCCCGGCACGTCACCACGCTGACCGTCGCGATCGGCCAGGCCAACACGGCCTACGCGCGCCTGGACTTCGCGCGGGCGCACCAGATCGACGAGGCGAACCTGCCGCTGCTGGCCGAGGCCGCGGGCGAGGACCACCCGCTGACCCTGTCCTGCACCGCGAACATGGCGCTGGACCTGCGCGGACTGGGCCGGGGACCGGAGGCGGACGAACTCCAGCGCAAGGCGGTGGAGGGCTTCACCCGCGTGGTCCGCGTCGACCACCCGTGGCTCCTCGCGGCCAGGCAGCGCCGGCGCATCGAGTGCGACATGGCCCCGATGCCGCTGTAGCCGTCCCGGACCGGGGGCGGGGTCCGGTCGAGCCGCGGGGCAGACCGCGCTGCGTCCGTCCCGGAGGGGGCAGCACGGTCGACGCCCGGCGAGGCGTGCCGGGTGCTCCGGCGTGCCGGCCGGGCTGTGCCGTCGGTGTCCGGCGGGACCAGGGGGCTGTCCTGGAAGCTCCGCCCTCGGCGACCGGCCGAAGTGTGGCGGCGGCGGCCGGTCGGTGGTCAGTGGCGTGCGCCAGCTGGGGGTGTGGCTGCACGGAGGGTCCGCGCCGGCGGGCTGCGCGCCTCACCGTCGTAGCCCCGGCCGGGATGTGGTCGCGTGGGTTGGTCCGCGGTCACGGGGTGCCGTGGCCGGGTGCCGGCTGTACGGAAGGTCCGCGTCGGCGCGTCCCCGGGCCGGTTGTGGGGTTGTCGGCCGGTCGGCGGTCACGGGGTGCCGTGGCCGGGTGCCGGCTGTACGGAGGGTCCGCGTCGGCGCGTCCCCGGGCCGGTTGTGGGGTTGTCGGCCGGTCGGCGGTCACGGGGTGCCGTGGCCGGGTGTGGCCGTAGACGGGAGCACCCGGCGTCCACCAGCTCTCACCGTCGTCGTCCCGGCCGCGCCGCACCGCCGTCGGCCGCCCGCCGGCCACAGGCCTGCCGTACCGCATGCTGCCGTACGGCGGACAAGCCGGCCCCCCGGCGTGAGGCCGAGCCCTCGCCCTGCACCAGGCCGGCGTCCCGAGGCCGAGTCCCTGGCCTGCACCCGGCCGGCGTCCCGGCGCAGGCTCGTCGGCGAGGGACCGGTTCCTGTTGCTGGCTTCGTCAGCCCAGGTCCGCGAGTGGTGTGGGGGTGGGCTCCTCCTGGGAGTGGGGGAGGGGTGGCCGGTCGGCCGGGGCGGGGGTCGGGTGTTCGCGGGTGGCGAGGCGGTCGACCAGGTGGAGGAGGGGCTGGGTGAGGAGGGTCGTGGCGAGGGCCATGAAGACCAGGACCGTGTAGAGGGGTTCGCTCAACAGGCCCGCCTGGAGGCCCGCGTTGAGGGCGATCAGCTCGGTGAGGCCGCGGGCGCTGAGCAGGACCCCCACGGTCCGGGCGTCGTCGCGGTCCAGTCCGCCCAGCCGTGCCGCCACCGTCCCGCTGCCGACCTTCGTCGCGACCGCCAGCGCCGTCACCACGAGCAGGGCGATCCACCCCGTGGCATCCATGCTGTTCAGGGCGACGGCCTGTCCCGAGACGACGAAGAAGAAGGGCAGCAGCAGCGAGCTGACGTCGTGCAGCGGCCGCAGCAGGTCGGGGTCGAGCGTCTCGCCCTGCTCGCGCGGCACCACCACCCCCGCGAGCAGCGCGCCGAAGATGACGTGCAGTCCGAGGGAGTGGGTCACCCACGCCGACCCGAGCGCGAAGCCGATGAGCAGTGCCAGCCGCAGCGAGGGCTCCATCCGCGTCCGCGCCCCCCACAGCAGCCTGCGCAGCAGCGGCCGGGCCGCCACCAGCATCAGCGCGGTGAAGCCGGCCGCCAGCAGCGCCCGCCACGGCCAGCCCAGCGAGTGCCCGGAGCCGTCGCCGTCGAGCATGGTCCCGGCCAGTACCGTCCACCCGATCACGTCGAGCAGGCCGGCCGCGGACACCGCCACCACCCCGGGCACCGTGCGGGCCAGGCCGTTCTCCCGCACGATCGCCGTCAGCACGGGGACCGCCGTGATCGACAGGGCTATGCCGGCGAACACGACCATGGAGGGGGACAGGTCCCGCTCCATGCCCAGGTCGGCCAGCTGGTCCCGGAACAGCAGCGCACAGCCGCTGCCCACCGCCATCGGCACCACGAAGGCGGCCAGCGCCACGGTCACCGCGATGCGCGCCCGGTCCCCGAGGACCTTCAGATCGAGCTCGTACCCCACCGCGAACAGGAACACCACGAGGGCGAACTGGGCGAACCCGGTCAGCGCCGGACCGATGGCCGTCGGGAACAACGTCTCGTACGCGGCCGGTGCCGCACTGCCGAGCAAGGAGGGACCGAGCGCTATGCCCGCCGTCAACTGACCGACGATGTACGGTTGCTTCAGCCGCCGGGCCAGCCATCCGGCCGCGTGTGCGGTGACCAGGATCAGGGCCGAGGCACCGACGAAGTGCGCGACCATGTCGTCAGGGCTCACGGAGTCCCCCTGTCGTCCAGTTGTGGAGGCCGTCGTCCGGCCATGGGGAGGTCCTCGCATGTATGCTCGACCCCAACCTCCTTATGGTACTGGTAACTTGACGGTGTAACGGAAGTCGTACACAACGCTGCACCGGTGTCACGGGGGGCACATGACGGCGGTCGTCTTCATTCACGGCACAGGAGTACGCGAACCGGGCTTCTCGAAGCTCGCGGGGCGCGTGGCGGCCGGCCTGACCGCCCTGCGCGACGGACTTCGCATCGTGCCGTACTACTGGGGTGGCACGCACGGCGCCACGCTCGCCGCGGGCGGGGCGTGCCTTCCGGCGCGGGCGGGGGGCGGCAGCCGCGGCCTCGCCGAAACCCCGGCGCCCGTGCCGGCCGCACCGGGGACCGAGGACGACACCGCCGCCTGGGCCGTCCTCTACGCCGACCCGTACGCCGAACTCGCCCTCGCCGCCGCCGGTACGGTACCCGTCGTCGAGCGCCCGCCCGGCTCCGTACCGCCGCAGCAGCGGCTCCAGGCGGGCCTTGCGGCACTCGCCGCCCAAGGGGACACGCCCGCCGCCGAGTTGGGTCCCGGCCTGGCCCGCGCCGCCATCGGCCTCGCCGCCCACCCGCTGCTCGGGCCCGCCGCCGACGCCCTCGGCCCCGACGACCTCGCCGTCCTGGCCGCCCGCAGCCTCACCGCCCGCGTCATCGCCGACGCCCTCGACGCCGACGCGCCGCTCGTCCCGGTCGGCGACACCCGTGACGCCGTCGCCGGCCGCCTCGCCGAAACCCTCGGCGCACCGCCCCGGGGCACGGAGCGCGGTCTGCGCTCCCTGCTGCTGCGGACGGCCGGCTCCGCCGCGTCCCGTGCCGTCGTGCGCCGTCGACGCGCCCTCACCGAGGCCGCCCACCCCGCCGCCGGGGACGTCCTGCGCTACCTCGGCCGGGGCGAGGCGGTCCGCGCGGACCTGCGCACCCTGGTGGCCGGCCTGGAGCCGCCCGTCGCCCTCGTCTGCCACAGCCTCGGCGGCATCATCGCCCTGGACACCCTGGTCTCCGCCCCGCTGCCCCAGGTCCGCCTCCTGGTGACCGCCGGGTCCCAGGGCCCCTTCCTGTACGAGTCCGGCTCCCTGCCCACCCTCGAACACCCCGCCCCGCTACCGCCGCACGTCCCCGCCTGGCTCAACCTGTACGACCACCGCGACCTGCTCTCCTACCTCGGAGCGGGCCTGTTCCCGGGCCGCGTCACCGATGTCGCCGTCGACAGCCGCCAGCCGTTCCCCGCCGCGCACAGCGCCTACTGGACCAACCCCGAGGTGTACCGCCACATCGTGGACCGCCTGCCGTGACCGGGCCCCGGCCCGCGGCGGGTGCCGAGCCGCCCCGGGTGGATCCCGCGCGCGTGCACGCGCTCATCGTCGGCGTCGAGAGGTACGACGCGGGTTCCGGCTGGGACCTGCCGGGGCCCGCCAGGGACGCCGTCGCCTTCCACCGCCTGCTGCGCGCGGCCGGCGTGCCGGACGCCCACCTCCGCCTCCATCTCGCCCCGTTGCCCCCGTACACCCCCGAGGTGCCGTACGAGCCCGCCGACCACGCCACCCTGCGCCGCGTCCTGGTCCGTGAACTTGCCCCGGTCCAGGGCGACCTGCTCTGGGTGTGGTGGGGCGGGCACGGTGTGCTGGACCGGGCCGGGCACCTGCGGCTGTTCTGCGCGGACGCCAGTACCGACGACAAGCTCGGCATCGACCTGGACTCCGCGCTCGCCCGGTACGCGGGGGACGCCGTGCCCGGGTTCGCCGAGCAGCTGTGGATCGTGGACGCCTGCGAGACCTTCGAGGAGGACCTGGCCTTCCGGGAGCAACTCCCGCAGGACGCCCTGCCCGTGGGGCGGCCCACGCTCGCCCACCGGCAGACCGTGCTGCGGGCCGCCGGGCGGGGCCGGGCCGCCGCCAACGACCCGGTGCGGGGCACCGGCCTGTTCTCCGACGTCCTGCTCGGACTCCTGGCCGACCGGACCGCCCAGTTGCCCGCGCCGCCCGATCCGGAGGAACTGTTTCCGGCCGTACGAACACGCATCGCAGCCCTCAGGGAAGCGGGCCGTACTCTGCAGCACCCCGAGATCCAGCTGCGCAGCCCCGCGCGCACGGAGTACCTGCCCCCGGCCGGTCCGGCCGCCGGGCAGCGGCCGGTCTCGCCGCTGCAACGGGCCGTGGAGGCCCTGCTCGCCTATCCGTTGATGCAGGACCCCGTCGAGCGGCAGACGGTGGTCACCGCGCTGGACCCGCACGTCACCGCGACCCTGCCCCGTCACACCAAGGCCCGCACGGATGCCGCCGGCATTCTCAACGGGCTCGCCCGGCACCGTCCGGACGCGCTGTGGGACCTGTTCGACGCCGTGGTCTCCGTCGACGACCACCCCGGCCGCAAGGACGAACTGAGCGCCGCGCTGCGCGATGTCGCGGCTTCGGCGGGACGTCCGCGCGATCGGGGATGATCGAGTGGCGTGATCGTACGGTTTTCGTCCCGGGCCGCAATGGCCATGATGGAAAAGGACACGGGCACGGGGCATCGCGTGCCACCGTGCGAGAAGGGGGAGCATCTTGGACCAGCCGCCCGCTCTGCACCACGCCGAAGCAGCGGTACGTCAGTCGGCCGCCGTTGCTGGGACCGACGTATGGGAGTCGGATCTGGCGGACGTCGCGGCACTGCCCTTGACCGCCGTGGACGGGCTCGCCCCGCTCGGCCCGACCGCGCGCCTTCTCGAAGAGGTCCTGCGCCCCCGGAGCAGCGTCAAGGGCGGAGGTGAGCCCGGAGGCCGGGCCGAATAGCCGATCGCCCGCTCGACGGCAGGGCCCGGCCGGGTCCCCGTATGCCCGCTCACCCACGGAGGTTCCCGGGAATGTCCAGCGAGCCGCGCCCTGCCCCGTTCCGCATGCCGGAGAGGGTCTTCGCGGAACTGGCCGCAGGCGGCGGCTCCGCGGAGGCCGTCTCGCTCCTCGAACGGGCCGAGCGGGCGCGCAGGCTGCTGCTCCTGCGCACCCTGCTGGACCGCCTCGAACCGCTGCCCACGCCGCTGGCGCCGGCCGCCGAGGCCTGGCGTGTCCTGAAGGAGGCGGCCAGGCGGGCACCCGAGCCGGTCGACGGGCTGCTGCTCGCCCCGGCGACCGGCGCCTGGATCGCGCACCTGCTGCGCCGCACGCACGGCACCGCCGGGGGCCCGCCGCTGTGGGCGGAGGCGGGACACCTGTGCGTCCTCGCCGTCGCGGCGTCCCTGCGCGCGGGCACCGGGACGGACCTTCCCGTCCCGCTCTCCGACGGCGGCCTCGCCCTCCCGGGTCTGGGCCTGGCCCGGCTCCCGGGCGGGCGGCGAGGCTGGACGGTGGGGCAGGCCGGCACCCGGGACGGCGAACTGACCCTCACCGGACCGTCCCGGAGCGGCGGTACGACGACGCTGACGGTCCGCCCGGTCACGGAACCACTGGGCGGCGGGGGAGCGCCGGGCGAGGAGCCGCTCCACGCGGGCGCGTCCGCCGGCGGACCGCCGACGGGCCGCGCCCCGCTGCCCGCCCCCTGGCTCCCCCTGCGCACCCTCACTCACCGCACGCCCGGCGGTCCCGTCGCCATCCCCCTCGACGACCTCAGCCCCTACCGCGACCTCGACGACCCGCTGCCGCCGGCCCGGCTCGACCGCGCCGAGGCGCAGGCGTGGCAGAGGCTGTTCCAGGAGGCCGTCGCGGTGCTCGCCGAGCCGGGCGGCAGCGGACCGGGGCGGTTCGACCCGGCGGCCGTCCGGGCCGTGGTCCCCTGGGGACGCACCAGTGTGCTGCCACCCGCGCCGCCCGCCGTGCCGGTCTCCGCCTCCAGCGGTGACTCCTTCGGCGCCATGGTCATCGCCCGGCCCTCCTCCGCGCTCGCCCTCGCCGAGACGCTGGTCCACGAGTTCCAGCACAGCAAGCTGGCCGCGCTGCTCCACCTGTTCCCCCTGCTCGACGACGACCGCGAGGAGCGCTTCTACGCCCCCTGGCGCGCCGACCCGCGTCATCTCACCGGCCTGCTGCACGGGGCGTACGCCTTCACGGGCGTCGCGGGCTTCTGGCGGGACCGGCTGGCGAGCGCACGGGGCGAGCGGGCGGCCCAGCCGGCCGGCTACCACTTCGCGCTGCGCCGCCTGCAGAGCCGCCTGGTGGTGCGCACCCTGCTGGCCGAGGGCCGCCTCACCCCGCAGGGCCGGGCCCTGGTGACCGGCCTCGCCCGCACCCTGGACCGCTGGCTGCGCGAACCCGTCCCCCCGGCCGCGCTCGCCCGCGCCCGCACGGCCGCCGCCCTGCACCGCACCGAGTGGCGGCTGCGCAACGTCGCCCCGGTGCCCGACCCCGTGCACGCGCCGGACACCCCGCGCTTCCGCCCCGACCGCACCTCCTGGCCGGACGTCCGCACGCACGCCTTCGCCACCCGTCCCCTCGCCCCGCGCACCGCCGACGAACACCTCGCCGCGGGCGACCCGGCCACCGCGCTCGCCCGGTACGCCGACGACCTGATCGCCGACCCGGCCGAACCGCACACCCTGGCCGGCTGGATCGTCGCCCGGGCCGCCCTCACCCCGGGCCGCACCGCCCGCCGCATGCTGGCCCGCCCGGAGCTGCTCCAGCCCCTGCCCAGCGGGTGAGCGGCGCGCGGGCGTGAGCCGGGGGCGTCGGCCGCGCTCGGCCGGCTCACCACCCGCGCCCCCGGTGCCGCCCGCAGACGAAAAAGAGCTCGGTCCGAAACGGTCGACGAGCGGGTGAACACGGTCGTGGGTGGTCAGGATGGAGTCATGGGATTCCATGTCGACTCCGAGGCCGGGCGGCTGCGCCGCGTCATCCTGCACCGGCCGGATCTGGAGCTCAAAAGGCTCACCCCCAGCAACAAGACCGCCCTGCTCTTCGACGACGTGCTGTGGGTGCGCCGGGCGCGCGCCGAGCACGACGGGTTCGCCGACGTGCTGCGCGACCGCGGTGTCGCCGTCCACCTCTTCGGCGACCTGCTCACCGAGGCCCTGGAGATCCCGGCGGCCCGGACCCTCGTCCTGGACCGGGTCTTCGACGAGAAGGAGTACGGCGTCCTCGCCACCGACCACCTGCGCGCCGCCTTCGAGACGCTGCCCGCGGCCGACCTGGCCGAGGTGCTCGTCGGCGGCATGACCAAGCGGGAGTTCCTGGAGGCGCACCCGGAGCCCACCTCCGTGCGCTTCCACGTCATGGAGCTCGACGACTTCCTGCTCGACCCGCTCCCCAACCACCTCTTCACCCGGGACACCTCCGCCTGGATCTACGACGGCGTCTCCATCAACGCCATGCGCTGGCCGGCCCGCCAGCGCGAGACCGTGCACTTCGAGGCGATCTACCGGCACCACCCGCTGTTCCGTGACGAGACGTTCCGCGTCTGGTCCGAGGGCCAGGCCGACTACCCGTCCACGATCGAGGGCGGCGACGTCCTCGTCATCGGCAACGGCGCGGTCCTCATCGGCATGAGCGAGCGCACGACCCCCCAGGCCGTCGAGATGCTCGCCCACAAGCTGTTCGACGCCGGCTCCGCGCAGACGATCGTGGCCCTCGACATGCCGAAGCGGCGTGCCTTCATGCACCTCGACACCGTGATGACGATGGTCGACGGCGACACCTTCACCCAGTACGCGGGCCTCGGCATGCTCCGCTCGTACACCATCGGACCGGGCGCCGGCGAGAAGGAGCTCAAGGTCACCGACCATCCGCCGGAGCACATGCACCGCGCGATCGCCGCCGCGCTCGGACTGAACGAGATCCGTGTCCTGACCGCCACCCAGGACGTGCACGCGGCCGAGCGCGAGCAGTGGGACGACGGCTGCAACGTCCTGGCCGTCGAGCCGGGCGTCGTCGTCGCCTACGAGCGCAACGCCACCACCAACACCCATCTGCGCAGGCAGGGCATCGAGGTGATCGAGATCCCGGGCAGCGAGCTGGGGCGGGGACGGGGCGGGCCGCGCTGCATGAGCTGTCCGGTGGAGCGAGGGGCCGTATAGCCGTACAGGCGGGAACCGCGCCGGAGAGCGGAACCCGTCTGTATAGAAATTCTGACGATCGTATATAGTTCCAAGAGTCCCTGTTACTGCACCTCTGGAGCGCCCCATGGCGACAGTTCCGACCGCCCTCGCCGGCCGCCACTTCCTCAAGGAGCTCGACTTCACCGAGCGGGAGTTCCTCGGTCTGATCGAGCTGGCCGCCGAGCTGAAGGCCGCCAAGAAGGCCGGGACCGAGACGCGGTACCTGAGCGGGAAGAACATCGCGCTGATCTTCGAGAAGACCTCCACGCGCACCCGCTGCGCGTTCGAGGTCGCCGCCGCCGACCAGGGCGCCTCGACGACCTACCTCGATCCCTCGGGCTCGCAGATCGGCCACAAGGAGTCCGTGAAGGACACCGCGCGGGTGCTGGGCCGGATGTACGACGGGATCGAGTACCGCGGGGACAGCCAGGCCAAGGTGGAGGAGCTCGCCGCGTACGCGGGCGTGCCCGTCTACAACGGCCTCACCGACGACTGGCACCCCACCCAGATGCTGGCCGACGTGCTCACCATGACCGAGCACACCGCCAAGCCGGTCCGGGAGATCGCCTTCGCCTACCTCGGCGACGCCCGCTTCAACATGGGCAACTCCTACCTGGTCACCGGCGCCCTGCTCGGCATGGACGTACGGATCGTCGCCCCGAAGTCCTACTGGCCCGCCCAGGAGGTCGTCGACCGGGCCCGTGAACTCGCCGGGACCAGCGGTGCCCGGGTCACCCTCACCGAGTCCCCGGAGGAGGGCGTCGGCGGCGCCGACTTCGTCGCCACCGACGTCTGGGTCTCCATGGGCGAGCCGAAGGACGTCTGGGACGAGCGGATCGCCGCGCTCTCCCCGTACGCCGTGACCATGGACGTCCTGCGCGCCACCGGCAACCCGGACGTCCGGTTCCTGCACTGCCTGCCCGCCTTCCACGACCTCGGCACCAAGGTCGGGCAGGAGATCCACGAGAGCCACGGCCTGACGTCCCTCGAAGTGACCGACGAGGTCTTCGAGTCGGCCCACTCGGTCGTCTTCGACGAGGCCGAGAACCGTATGCACACCATCAAGGCGATCCTGGTGGCGACCCTGGCCTGATCGGGCCCCGCGCGCTCCGGCGCCCCGCGCTCCGGCGAGGCGGCGGCCCCGGTGTCAGGCCGGCCGGGGCTCGGTCACGCCGGACGCCGCGGAGCCGGTACCGACGGCAGCCGGAACCACACCGCCTTGCCGGACTCGGTGGGGCGGTGACCGCAGGACGAGCTGAGCGCGCGGATCAGCAGCAGACCACGCCCGTGCTCCTGCCAGGGGTCGGGCGCGAGATCCACCGGGCGGGTGAGATCGCCGGGCGGCGCCGGGTCCGGGTCGTGCACCTCCACCTGGCAGCCGGTCGGCAGCAGCTCCACCACGAGCTCTATCGGCGCGTCCCCGGCGGTGTGCTCCACGGCGTTCGCCACCAGCTCCGCCGTCAGCAGTTCCGCGGTGTCGGTGTCCGCCCCGTGCTCCAGCTCGGTCAGCGCGGCGCGCACCAGCGCGCGGGCCACCGGCACGGCCGCGGCGGAGTGCGGCAGCGCGATGCGCCAGGAGGCGGAGGCGTGGGGACGTTCGTACAAGGCGGGTCCGTTCATGAGCAGGCTGTCCTGCTGTCAACCTGATGAATGGTACGGCGCCGCCCGGCGGAGGTGTCCGACGGGCACCGCGCGGGACCTTCGGCCCCGTGCCGGGCGGCTTACCCGGGTGAACGCCCCGCCGCGCACGGCCGATCCCGCCGTTACGGGGGTGTGGGCGATCCGTGACAGGCGTGACGGGGCCGGGTCATACCCGGCTCTCCGCGGCTTGTCGCGCGCTCGTGACGACAGTCACAGATCGGTGATAGCTTCGAGGGGCAGAGTTCCGTGAGGCAGTGCCCGCCCCCCGAACGAGGAGGCCGCACCTCGTGAGTCCCTTCACCGGCTCCGCCGCCCGCACCCCCCGCTGGCAGCACCTCCGCGTCGACCTCGCCGACGGCGTCGCCACCGTCACCCTCGCCCGCCCCGACAGACTCAACGCGCTCACCTTCGGCGCCTACGCCGACCTGCGCGACCTGCTCGCCGAGCTGTCCCGGGAGCGGTCCGTGCGCGCCCTGGTGCTGGCGGGGGAGGGGCGCGGCTTCTGCTCCGGCGGCGACGTCGACGAGATCATCGGCGCCACCCTCTCCATGGACACCGCCCAGCTCCTCGACTTCAACCGGATGACCGGACAGGTGGTCCGGGCCGTACGGGAGTGCCCGTTCCCGGTGATCGCGGCGGTGCACGGGGTGGCGGCGGGGGCGGGCGCGGTGCTGGCGCTGGCGGCCGACTTCCGCGTGGCCGATCCCTCGGCGCGCTTCGCCTTCCTCTTCACCCGGGTCGGTCTGTCCGGCGGCGACATGGGCGCCGCCTATCTGCTGCCCCGGGTCGTCGGACTCGGCCACGCCACCCGGCTGCTGATGCTGGGCGAGCCGGTGCGGGCGCCCGAGGCCGAGCGCATCGGCCTGATCAGCGAGCTCACCGGCGAGGGCGGGGCGGACCAGGCCGCGCGGGCGCTGGCCCGACGCCTGGCCGAGGGACCGGCGCTCGCGTACGCCCAGACCAAAGCGCTGCTCACGGCGGAACTGGACATGCCCCTGGCGGCAGCGGTGGAACTGGACGCCTCGACCCAGGCCCTGCTGATGAACGGCGAGGACTACGCCGAGTTCCACGCGGCCTTCACGGAGCGGCGCCCTCCCCGATGGAGCGGACGGTGAGCGCGCCCACCCCACCGGCGCGGGGAACCGCGCGACCAGCCACGACCCACCCGCGGCCACCCGCGCCGGCCGGCCGGCCCCGGCGCATCGCGGTCATCGGCGCAGGCCCCGGCGGCCTCTACGCGGCAGCCCTGCTGAAACGTCTCCGCCCCGACCGCGAGATCACCGTCTGGGAACGCAACGCCCCCGACGACACCTTCGGCTTCGGCGTCGTCCTCTCCGACGAGACCCTCGGCGGCATCGAACAGGCGGACCCGTCCGTCTACGCGGCCCTGCGCCGCGACATGGTCCGCTGGGACGGCATCGACATCGTCCACCGGGGCGTCCGCCACACCTCCACCGGACACGGCTTCGCCGCACTCGGCCGGCACCGCCTCCTGGAGATCCTGCACCGGCGCTGCCGCGCCCTCGGCGTGGACCTGCGCTTCCGCTCCGAGGCCCCGGCCCGCCTCGCGGAGTCGCACGACCTGGTCATCGCCGCCGACGGTGTGCACAGCACCACCCGTGAGGCATACGCCCCTGTGTTCCGGCCCCATGTGGCCGCCCACCACTGCCGTTACCTCTGGCTCGCTGCCGACTTCGCCCTCGGCGCCTTCCGTTTCGAGATCGCCGAGACCGGGCACGGTGTGATGCAGCTGCACGGCTACCCGTACGCGGCCGGTGCCTCCACCGTGATCGTCGAGATGCGGGAGGAGGTCTGGCGGTCGGCGGGCTTCGCGGACCTCGACGAGCGGGAGTCCGTCGGGCGCTGCGCCGAGATCTTCGCGGACGCGCTGGGCGGCAGACCGCTCAGGTCCCGCAAGCCGGCCTGGACCACCTTCCGCACGGTGGTCAACGAGCGGTGGTCCCACGCAAACGTGGTGCTCCTGGGCGACGCCGCCCACACCGCCCACTTCTCCATCGGCTCCGGCACCAAGCTGGCCGTGGAGGACGCGCTGGCGCTGGCCGCCTGTCTGGAGGAACAGCCGTCGCTGGAGAGTGCGTTGGCCGCCTACGAGGAGGAGCGGCGGCCCCTCGTCGCCTCCGCCCAGCGGGCCGCCCGGGCCAGCCTGGAGTGGTTCGAGAACCTCGGCCTGTACCTCGGCCAGCCGCCCCGCCAGTTCGCCTTCAACCTGCTCACCCGCAGCCGCCGTGTCACCCACGCCAACCTGCGGCTGCGCGACGCCCGCTTCACGTCGTCGGTGGAGCGCGCGTTCGGCTGCCCGCCCGGCACGCCCCCGATGTTCACGCCGTTCCGGCTGCGCGGTCTGACCCTGCGCAACCGGGTCGTCGTCTCGCCGATGGACATGTACTCGGCGACCGACGGCCTCCCGGGCGACTTCCACCTCGTCCACCTCGGTGCGCGGGCGCTCGGTGGCGCCGGGCTGGTGATGACCGAGATGGTGTGCGTGTCCCCCGAGGGGCGGATCACGCCCGGCTGTACGGGCCTCTACACCGGCGGGCAGGCCGAGGCCTGGAGACGGATCACCGACTTCGTGCACACGCGGGCACCCGGCACCGCGATCGGCGTGCAACTCGGCCACAGCGGACGCAAGGGCTCGACCAAGCTGATGTGGGAGGGCATGGACGAGCCCCTCAAGGACGGCGGCTGGCCGCTCGTGGCCGCGTCCCCGATCCCCTACCGGCCGGACAGCCGGACTCCGCGTGAGCTGTCCCGCGCCCGACTCACCGATGTACGCGAGCAGTTCACGTCGGCCGCCCGGCGTGCCGCCCGTGCCGGGTTCGACCTGCTCGAACTGCACTGCGCGCACGGCTACCTGCTCTCGGGCTTCCTCTCCCCGCTGACCAACCGCCGCACTGACGCCTACGGCGGCTGCCTCACGAAGCGGCTCCGCTTCCCGCTGGAGGTCTTCGACGCCGTACGCGGGGTGTGGCCCGAGGAGAAGCCCCTGACCGTCCGGATCTCCGCCACCGACTGGGCCGAGGGCGGCACCACGGCCGAGGACGCCGTCGAGATCGCCCGCGCCTTCGCCGCGCACGGCGCCGACGCGATCGACGTGTCGACCGGGCAGGTGGTGGCCGACGAGCGGCCCGAGTCCGGGCGGTCGTACCAGACGCCGTTCGCCGACCGGATCCGGAACGCGGTCGGCGTGCCGGTGATCGCGGTGGGCGCGATCTCCTCCTGGGACGACGTCAACTCCCTGATCCTCGCCGGGCGTACCGACCTGTGCGCGCTGGCCCGTCCGCATCTGTACGACCCGCACTGGACGTTGCACGCGGCGGCCGAACAGGGGTACGACGGGCCCGGCATCGCATGGCCGGTGCCGTACCGGGCGGGCAGCCGCCGTCCGCCGACGGGACGGGCGGATCCCGCCGGAGCCCGCCTCGCGCTGGGCGGCTGACCTCGTGCTCAGGCGTCGAGGCCGGCCATGCCGGCGGTCAGCGTCGCTCCGTCCGCCGGGTCGATGAGGAGGAACGCGCCGGTCCGCCGGCAGACCGCGTAGTCGTCCAGTGCCAGCGGCTCGGCGGTGCGCAGGGCGATCCGGCCCAGGTCGTTCGCCCTCAGCTCGTCCGCTCCGGCGAGGTCCTCGACGACCGCCTGCACGGTCCGGGTGGTGTGCCGGACGAGCACCCGGTCGCCGACCCGCAGCGGACGGTCGGCCAGGTGGCACACGGCTGCCCGGACCTCCTGCGTGAGCGCCGGCACGTCGACCCCGGACGTGATCATGTCGCCGCGCGAGACGTCCCGCTGGTCGGCCAGCCGCACGCCGATCGACTGCGGCGCGTGGGCCGCCTCCGCGGCGACACCGAGCACGTCGATGCCGGTGATCACGGAGGTCACGCCGGACGGGTGCACGGTGACCGGGTCACCGACCCGCAGCGAGCCCGACACCAGCTGGCCCGCGTAGGAGCGGACGTCACCGTGCCGGATCACGTACTGCACCGGGAAGCGGACCGGGGCGTTCACCGCCTGGGCGCCGACGGGCACGTGCTCCAGGAACTCCAGCAGCGCCGGACCCTCGTACCAGTCCATGGCGGCCGAACGGTCCACCACGTTGTCGCCGACGAGCGCGGACACCGGGATCGGCGTGAAGCCGGGCAGGCCCCACTCGGCCGCGTGGCCCGCGAAGTCCTCGACGATCCGGTCGAACTCCCGCTGCCCGTACCCGACCAGGTCCATCTTGTTGACGGCGAGGACGACGTGCGGGACCCGCAGCAGACCGGTCACGGCGGCATGGCGGCGGGTCTGCTCGACGACGCCCTTGCGGGCGTCGACCAGGACGATCGCCAGTTCGGCGGTGGAGGCGCCGGTGACCATGTTGCGGGTGTACTGCACATGGCCCGGGGTGTCGGCCAGGATGAACCGGCGGCGGGGGGTCGCGAAGTAGCGGTAGGCCACGTCGATGGTGATGCCCTGCTCGCGCTCGGCCCGCAGCCCGTCCGTGAGCAGGGCCAGGTCCGGGGTGTCCTTGCCGCGGCTGCGGGACGCGTGCTCGACGGCCTCCAGCTGGTCGGCGAGGACGGACTTGGAGTCGTGCAGCAGCCGGCCCACGAGGGTGGACTTGCCGTCGTCGACGGACCCGGCGGTGGCGAAGCGGAGGGTGTCGACGGTCGTGCCGGTGGCGGCGGTCATGGCGGTGATGGCGGTCATGTCTAGAAGTACCCCTCGCGCTTGCGGTCTTCCATCGCGGCCTCGGACATCCTGTCGTCGGCCCGCGTGGCGCCGCGCTCGGTGAGCCGGGAGGCGGCGATCTCGGCGATCACCTTCTCGACGGTGTCGGCGTCGGAGTCCACGGCGCCGGTGCAGGACATGTCACCTACGGTGCGGTAGCGGACCTGCCGCTTCTCGACGGTCTCGGTCCCCCGGGGCCCGCCCCACTCGCCGGCGGCCAGCCACATCCCGGCCCGCTGGAACACCTCGCGGTGGTGGGCGTAGTAGATGGCCGGCAGCTCGATCTCCTCGCGGGCGATGTACTGCCACACGTCCAGCTCGGTCCAGTTGCTGAGCGGGAAGACGCGGACGTGCTCGCCGGGGGCGTGCCGGCCGTTGTAGAGGTTCCACAGCTCGGGGCGCTGGCGGCGCGGGTCCCACTGGGAGAACTCGTCCCGCAGCGAGAACACCCGCTCCTTGGCGCGGGCCTTCTCCTCGTCCCGGCGTCCGCCTCCGAAGACCGCGTCGAACCTCTCGGCCTGGATCTTCTCGGTCAGCGGCAGCGTCTGCAGCGGGTTGCGGGTGCCGTCCGGACGTTCGCGGAGCACACCGCGGTCGATGTACTCCTGTACCGAGGCCACATGGAGCCGCAGCCCATGGGTGGCGGCCACACGGTCCCGGTGGTCGAGGACCTCGGGGAAGTTGTGCCCCGTGTCCACGTGCAGCAGCGGGAACGGCACGGGCGCCGGCGTGAACGCCTTCAGCGCCAGGTGCAGCATGACGAGGGAGTCCTTGCCGCCGGAGAACAGGATCACCGGCCGCTCGAACTCGCCCGCGACCTCACGGACGATGTGGACGGCCTCGGACTCCAGCGCGTCCAGGTGGGAGAGGGTGAAGCCCTGTTCGGGAGCGGTGGCGCTCATACCAGCCCCCGCTTCGCGAGCACCGCGTACACCGCGTCCGCCGACTCCCACGGGGTCTGCTCCTGCGTCCGCAGCACCAGCGCCGGGTCCTCAGGAGGCTCGTACGGGTCGTCGACGCCGGTCAGCCCGGACAGCTCACCCGCCGCCTGCCGGGCGTACAGCCCCTTCACGTCCCGCTCGCTGCACACCTCCACCGGGGTGGCCACGTGCACCTCGATGTACGGCGTCCCGCTCGCCTCGTGCCGGGCCCGGACGGCCTCGCGGCTGTCGGCGTACGGCGCGATCACCGGGACGACGGACAGGACACCGTTGCGGGCGAGCACCTCCGAGACCAGCCCGATGCGCTGCACGTTCGTGGTGCGGTCGGCGCGGGAGAAGCCGAGGCCCGCGGAGAGGAAGCGGCGGATCTCGTCGCCGTCCAGGACCTCCACGCGATGTCCCCCGGCCTTCAGCCGCTCACCGAGGTGGCGGGCGATGGTCGTCTTGCCCGCGCTCGGCAGCCCGGTGAGCCAGACGGTGGCTCCCTGAGCCCTTGCCGTGGTGGTCATGCGCAACAGTCCTCTTCCTTCTCCCGTACGACCCCAGGGACGGTAGGCAAGGAACTTGAGAAGAGGGACAGAGGAAGCTGAGTGTTCCCTTAGGGGCGGGTGATGTACCCGGGATCACACGCCGACGAACGCGGCGCCCGCGTCGCGCAACCGCTCGTGCAGCCCCCGGAACACCGCCGCCGACCGGCCGCCCGGCCAGTCCCCGGGCAGCAGCCGGGCGGGCAGCCCGGGATCGGCGTAGGGGAGATGACGCCAGGAGTCCAGGGCGAGGAGGTAGTCGCGGTACGCCTCCTCGGGCGGGGTGTCCGTGCGCCGCTCCCAGCCCCGCAGCACGCCCGCGTGGGCGTCGAGGAAGGCCTCGTGCTCCTTGGCGATGGCGGCCAGGTCCCACCAGCGGGCGACCGCCTCCACGGTGGGGGCGAAACCGAGGTGCTCGCCGCGGAAGAAGTCGACGTACCCGTCGAGCCGCAGCCGCTGGAGGGTGTGCCGGGCCTCCTCGTACAGCCGCGCCGGGGCGAGCCACACGCCGGGTGCCGCGGTGCCGAAGCCGAGGCCGGCCAGGCGGGAGCGCAGCACGTGCCGCTTCTGCCGTTCCGACTCCGGCACGGAGAACACGGCGAGCACCCAGCCCTCGTCCTCTTCGGGTGGCGCGCCGTAGACGCGCCGGTCGCCGTCGTCGAGCAACTGGCGCGCGTCCGGCGACAGTTCGTAGCCGGCGGCGCCCTGCGCGGTACGGGCCGGCACGAGCAGCCCGCGCCGTTTGAGCCGGGACACCGACGAGCGGACGGAGGGGGCGTCGACGCCGACCGCGGCCAGCAGCCGGATCAGCTCGGCGACGGGCACCGGGCCGGGCACGAAGCGGCCGTACGCGCCGTAGAGCGTGACGATGAGAGACCGTGGTGCATGCTGGTCGGACACGTTGATCATCTTAGGTCTCCGGCGTCACCGCTGGTCACCATCGGTGCGCAGCTTGAATCGCTGGAGCTTCCCGGTCGCCGTGCGCGGCAGCGCGTCCAGCAGGACGATCTCGCGCGGGCATTTGTAGGGTGCCAGTGCGGACTTGACGAAGGCGCGCAGTGCCCCGGTGTCCCGCGCGGCACCCTCCTTGAGGACGACATGGGCCACCACGACCTGTCCGCGCGCCTCGTCGGGCCGTCCCACGACCGCCGCCTCCAGCACGTCCGGGTGGTGCAGCAGCACGTCCTCGACCTCCGGCCCCGCGATGTTGTACCCGGCCGAGATGATCATGTCGTCGGCGCGGGCCACGTACCGGAAGTAGCCGTCGGGTTCACGGACGTAGGTGTCGCCGGTGACGTTCCAGCCGTCGCGGACGTACTCCCGCTGCCGCGGGTCGGCGAGGTAGCGGCAGCCGACCGGCCCGCGCACGGCCAGCAGCCCGGGCTCGCCGTCGGGCACCGGCTCGCCGTCCTCGTCCTGCACGCGCGCGTGCCACCCCGGTACGGGAACTCCGGTCGTCCCGGGCCTGATCCGTTCGTCGGCGGCGGAGAGGAAGATGTGCAGCAGCTCGGTGGCGCCGATCCCGTTGATCAGGCGCAGCCCGGTCCGTTCGTGCCAGGCCCGCCAGGTGGCGGCGGGCAGGTTCTCGCCGGCGGAGACACAGCGGCGCAGGGCGGACACGTCGTACGCGTCGAGTTCGCCGAGCATCGCCCGGTAGGCGGTGGGGGCCGTGAACAGCACCGAGACCCGGTGCTCGGCGATGGCGGGCAACAGCTGGCGCGGGCCCGCCTGTTCGAGGAGCAGGGCGCTCGCGCCGGCCCGCATCGGGAAGACCACCAGGCCGCCGAGTCCGAAGGTGAAGCCGAGCGGGGGACTGCCGGCGAAGACGTCGTCGGGGTGGGGCCGCAGCACATGGCGCGAGAAGGTGTCGGCGATGGCCAGCACATCCCGGTGGAAGTGCATGCACCCCTTCGGGCGACCGGTGGTGCCGGAGGTGAAGGCGATCAGCGCGACGTCGTCGGCCGCGGTCCGCACGGCGGGGTACGGCCGCTCGGATGCCGTCCGCGCCCGGCGCAGCAGGTCGCCGGGGGTGTCGCCGCCGTACGGGGTGATCCGGAGGTCCGGTATCCCGGCCTCGGCGAGGTCGTCGAGGACCCGGGTGTCGCACAGGGCGTGCCGCACCTCGGCGATCTCGCACATCGTGCTCAGCTCGTACGGGCGCTGCTGGGCCAGCACGGTGACGGCGACCGCGCCCGCCTTCAGCACCGCCAGCCAGCAGGCGGCCAGCCAGGGGGTGGTGGGGCCGCGCAGCAGGACCCGGTTGCCGGGGACGACGCCGAGGTCACCGGTGAGGGTGTGCGCGATGCGGTCGACGCGGGCCCGGAGCTCGCCGTACGTCCAGGCCGGGCCGGCGGCCGTGCGGAACACGGGGCGGTCCTCCGGCTGGCCGCGCAGCAGCTCGGCCGCGCAGTTCAGCCGGTCGGGGTAGCGCAGCTCCGGCAGGTCGAAGCGGAGCTCGGGCCACTGGCCGGGGGGCGGAAGGTGGTCGCGCGCGAAGGTGTCGACGTGGGCCGAGGGGTTCATGGCGTTCGCCCCCTTGCCTTGTGGGCGTGGGTGGTGGGCGTCGGGGTGTGCCTCGTGCGGATCCGTGTGCGGATCGGTGTGCGGATCCATGTACGGGTCCGTGTGCGGATCCTCGTGCGGCCGTCGGGTCGTCGTCGGGTGATCACGTGCGGTCCCGTGCGGTCTCGTGCGGTCCTCGTGGAGGGGTCGCGCAACGAGCGTAACGTGTTGGTGACGGCAGTCAACGGTGCGCGATACCGTCGAGGGGAGTGGCCCCACGGTCACGGGGAGGCAGGACGGCGATGCCCGCATTCTCGCTCGAACCGGAACAGGCCGCGTGGTGCGCCCGGCTGCGCACCCTGGCCGCGGACCGGCTGCGTCCGCTCGCCGAGCAGGGGCGACCGGGTCACGTGAACCGTCCGCTGGTCACCGGACTCGGCGAACTCGGCCTGCTGTCCCGCCTGTTCACCTCCGGCGCCCTCGACCTCTGTCTCATGCGGGAGTCCCTCGCCCACGCCTGCACCGAGGCGGAGACCGCCCTCGCCCTCCAGGGCCTGGGCGCGCATCCCGTCCATGCCCACGGCACCCCGGCCCAGCGGGCCCGCTGGCTGCCCCGGGTCGCCGAGGGCACGGCGGTGGCCGCGTTCGCCCTGAGCGAGCCGGGCGCGGGCTCGGACGCGGCGGCCCTCGCTCTGCGGGCGGAACCGGTGGACACGGGAGGTGGTGGGAGGGGGCGGGGCGGTTCGGCGGGGGCCGGGGCCCGTGCTGCCGGGTCGGTGGAGCCGGTGGAGCCGGTGGACGCCGGGGGCCGTGGCACGGGGGCGGTCGGCGGACCGGATGCGGCGTCCCCTGGTGTGCGGTCGGCCGGTGTGCCGAACGTCGCGTCCTCTGGTGTGCGGTCGGCCGGTGCCGGGATCGGCGGTGACGCCGGGACCGTCGCTTCCGTCCGTGCCGAGGCCGACGGTCGCGCCCGCTGGCGGCTCGGCGGAGAGAAGTGCTGGATCTCCAACGCGCCCGAGGCCGACTTCTACACCGTCTTCGCCCGCACCACTCCCGGTGCCGGCGCCCGTGGTGTCACCGCCTTCCTGGTGCCCGCCGACCGGCCCGGCCTGACCGGCACCCCGATCGACATGCTCTCGCCGCACCCCATCGGCGCCCTCGCCTTCGACGCGGTGCCGGTGACCGCCGACGACGTGCTCGGCGAGGTCGACCGCGGCTTCCGGGTCGCCATGGGCACCCTCAACCTCTTCCGGCCCAGCGTCGGCGCCTTCGCGGTCGGCATGGCCCAGGCGGCACTCGACGCGACCCTCACCCACACCGCCCGGCGGGACGCGTTCGGCGGCAAGCTGCGGGACCTGCAGACGGTCGCCCACCAGGTCGCCGAGATGGCCCTGCGCACCGAGGCGGCCCGCCTGATGGTGTACGCGGCGGCGACGGCGTACGACGCGGGCGCAGCGGACGTCCCGGGGCGCGCGGCGATGGCGAAGCTGCTCGCCACCGAGACCGCGCAGTACGTCGTCGACACGGCTGTCCAACTGCACGGCGCCCGCGCCCTGCGCCGCGGCCACCTCCTCGAACACCTGTACCGCGAGGTGCGCGCGCCGCGCGTCTACGAGGGCGCGAGCGAGATCCAACGCGGCATCATCGCCAAGGAGTTGTACGCGCGCAGGGAACTCCGGGAGGCCGACGCGTGACCGCCGAGCGAGTCAACCCGCCCGGACTCCCCCCGCCCGCCGGCTTCTCGCACGCGGTCGTCGCGACCGGCACCCGGGTCGTCTTCCTGGCCGGCCAGACCGCCCTGGACGCCGAGGGCAAGGTCGTCGGCGACACCCTCCCCGAGCAGTTCGAGAGGTCCCTCGGCAACCTCCTGACCGCCCTGCGGGCCGCCGGCGGGACCCCCGCCGACCTGGCCAGGGTCACCGTCTACGCCACGGACATCGCCGCGTACCGCGCGCACGCAGGCGAACTGGGCCGCGTCTGGCGGCGGCTGGCGGGCCGCGACTACCCGGCCATGGCGGTGGTGGAGGTCGTACGCCTGTGGGACGACCAGGCCGCAGTGGAACTCGACGGGTTCGCCGTCCTGCCGTAGCGGCGGCCGGGGCCGTAGCGGCCCGTGCCGCACGAGACGGCCGAGGACATCCGCGGCGTCGCGGTAGCGCGCCGGTCGCCACGTCGCTTCTCGGCCACGGCCACGGAAGTAAGTGAACGCCTGTCCGAAAGTGAACGGCGCGAAGCTCGGCACGATCGTTACGATCGGGCGGACATGAGGCTGGGGGTCCGTTCGGCTCTCCCGAACTGAGTTCGGTCGTGGGGGGCGCGGTGGACGGTGTGGACCGACGGTTCCGCGTGCTCGTGTGCTCCACCGCCGTGTCCGCCTACGGCACCTACCTGAACCTGATCGCGCTGAGCCTGTTCTCCTACGAGGTCACCGGCACCGCGTTCGGCGTCGGCGGGGTCATGGCGGTTCGGCTGTGCTCCGGATTCCTCGCCGGGCTCACCGCCGGGGCGCTGCTCGCCAGGACCTCCCGGCGGATGGTGATGATCTGTGCCGACGTGGTCCAGTGCCTCGCCATGGGCGTGCTGGCGCTGTGCGCCTCGCACCCGCCCCTGTGGCTGCTCGCCGGCGCGGCCGTGGTGCTCGGCGCGGGCAACACGTACTTCACCGTGGCCCTGCGCAGCGCGATCCCCGTCATGGTCGGCCAGGAGGACCGGGCCCGGGCGAACGGGCTGCTGGTCACGGCACGGTCCGTGGCGACGGTGCTCGGCTTCGCCTCGGCCGCCGCGGTCGTCGGGTTCGGCGGCTACGCCCTCGCCTTCGCCGTGAACGGCGCCAGCTTCGCCGTGTCCGCCGCGGCGCTGCTCGTGCTGCGGCCCCGCATGGGCGGCGGGCAGGACGGGGCACCGGCGGGAGAAGACGGCGGCGGGGGCACCGCCTCCCCGTCCCGTCCGGGCCCCGGACGGCGCATCGGACGGCGCATCGGACTCATACCGGCCGGTCTTCCCGCTCTCGGCCTCGGACTGATCCTGCTCAGAGGCGTCGACGCCCTGGCGTCCTCCTCGCACAACGTCGCCCTGCCGGTCGTCGCGCACGCCGCGGACCCCGCCGAGCCCGCGCTGTTCATGACCCGGTTCTGGGCCGCGTGGGCGGTGGGCACCCTCCTCGCCCACCAGGCCCTGAAACGCCGGCAGGCCCTGAAACGCCGACGCGGCGAGGGGGCCTGGGGCGAACGGGCCTTCGCGATCGGTACCTGCGCGATGTCGCTCTCCTTCGTCGCGGCGTTCACCGGACCGCCCGCCTGGGCGCTGATGGCGGCAGCCGTGTCCGCGGGCTTCGCGGACGGCTGCACCGAGATCGTCTACACCTCACGCCTGCAAGCCGCACCGGAGCGGCAGCGCGACCGGCTCTTCGGACTGTCCGCCACGGCGGAGCAGTCCGGTTTCGCGCTGGGCACGGTGGCCGCCGCGGCGGCCCTGGAGGCACTGCCCGCCCTGGCCGTCGTGGGCGCCTTCCACGGCGCCGCGGTGTGCGGGGCGCTGGTTCTCCTGCTGTTCACCACCGGCCGTCGTGGGACGGGCCGGCCGACGTCGTCCACCAGCGGACAGACAAAGGACGGGAAGGACGCACATGGCACACGCACGGGGGACCTCACTGTGCCGGGGACCTGAACCGGAACGGACCGCGGACGACCCGCACGACGCCGTGCGGGCGCTGTTGCGTGCCGCCGACTCCGGCACCGGGGGCAGACTCGTCACCGTCGCCGCGGACGGATCCACGACCGCGCGGACGTATCCCGAACTGCTGGACACGGCGCGGCGGTTGCTCACCGGGCTGCGCGAACACGGCCTGCGCTCCGGTGACACGGTGGTGCTGTGCGGGCTGCCCCTGGCGGAGTTCTTCCCCGCGTTCTGGGCCTGTGTGCTCGGCGGTGCCCGCCCCGTGGCCGTCGCGGAGAGCCCCGCACCGGGCTCACCGGCACTCGAACGCCTGCTGCACGCCGTCCGATTGCTGGACCGGCCGCTGGTGGTCAGCGACGCCGGCGGCGCGGCGGTGATCGCCCGGTCCGTCGCCGGGGCACGTGCCGTGGTCGCGCGGGACTGTCTGGCCGCGTCGCCCGCGACGGACCACGTCGTGCCGGACGCGTCGGACACCGCCCTGCTGATGCTGTCCTCCGGCAGCACCGGCGTGCCCAAGGCCGCACGGCTGACGCACGCGGGACTCGCGGACTTTGCCGCGAGCAGCCGGCGGATCCTGGACGTGCGGCCGGACGACACCATGGTGAACTGGCTGCCGGTGGACCACAGCGGCGCGTTCCTGCTCTACCACCTGCTCGCGGTCTTCACCGGGTGCACCAACGTCCACGCGCCGGCCGAGCTGGTCCTGGCCGATCCGCTGCGCTGGCTCGACCTCCTCCACACGCACCGCGCGCAGCACGGCTGGGCGCCGACCTTCGCCTACGGGCTCGTCGCGGACGCGCTCGCCGAACGGCGGGAGGAACGCGGCCCATGGGACCTCGGAGGCCTCAAGTCCCTGGTGTGCGGGGGCGAGCAGATCGCGCTGCCGGTGCTCGACCGCTTCCTCGACAGCACGGCTCCGTACGGCGTCCGTCCCGGGCACGTCGTCCCGGCCTGGGGCATGGCCGAGACGGTCACGGCCGTCACCTACGGCCGGCTCGACCGGCCCGGCACCGTGCACCGCCTGCTCAAGAGCAGCCTGGGCGGCGACCTGGAGCGGGCCGGCGAGCGGACCCCGGACGGCGACCGCGTCACCTTCGTCGCGGCGGGCTCGCCCGCCCACGGCGTCACCCTGCGCATCGTCGACGACGCCGGCGAGCTCGCGCCCGTGGGCCGGATCGGCCGGCTCCAGGTGCACTCGCCCGCGCGTCTGACCCCCGGCTATGTGAACAATCCGGAGGCGGACGCCGTGGCCTACCCCGCCGGACGGGACTGGCTGGACACCGGTGACCTGGCCTTCCTCGACGGCGGCCAGGTCGTCGTCACCGGCCGCCGCAAGGACCTGATCATTCTCCACGGGCACAACATCCACTGCCACGAGGTCGAGGAGGCCGCCACCGCCGTCGCCGGTGTCCGGCAGGGAGAGGTGGCCGCCTGCGGAGTCCCGCACCCGGAGCGGGGCACGGAGGAACTGGCGGTGTTCTTCGTGAGCCGCGGCCCGGCCGAGGACCGGCGCATCACCGCCGACGTGAAGGCGGCGCTGTTCACCCGGCTCCGGCTCACCGCGACCCACGTCCTGCCCGTCCCTCCCCAGGAGTTCCCGAGAACCCCCGCGGGCAAGGTACGCCGCACCGAACTCCGGGAACGGCTGATCGGGGGGTGGTTCGACGGTGGCAGAGGGTGGGGCGTGGACCTGGCCGCGGAGTTCCCCCCGGACCCGGACCTGGACCTGGACCCGGGCCTGGCTACGGCCACGGAACCGGACCTGGACCGGCGCCAGGACCCGGCCGTGGTCGTGGCCGCGGACTCGGACCCGGCCACGGACGTGAACCCGAACCCGGACCCGGCCTCGGGCCTGGTCCCGCCCGCTGGCGTGCGGCTGGACCCCGACGCGGTGGCGCGGGTCGTGCGGGAGGAGACCGGTGCGGTGGTGGGGCGTCCGGTGGACGTCGCGATGCCCTTCTACGACCTCGGCCTGACCTCCGTGCTGCTGGTCCGGCTGAGGGCACGCCTGGAGGAACGCCTGGGCACGCCGATCCCGCAGACCGCCTTCTTCGAGCACCCCACGGCCGCCGCGCTCGCCGCACGTCTGTCCAACGCCGTGTCCCGGGGGCACGTCCCCGAGGGCGCCAAGGCGTGGACGGCCCCGGCGGATTCGGCGGCCCCGGCGGATTCGGCGGCCCCAGCGATTTCGGCGGCCCCGGCGGATTCGGGGGCCCCGGCCGATCGCCGCGTCGCGATCATCGGCATGTCCCTCCGCTTCCCGGGCGCGACCGGCGTCGAGGAGTTCTGGGCCAACCTGCGGGACGGCGTGGACAGCGTCCGGACCTTCGGCCCGGAGGAGCTCGCGGCGGCGGGCGTGTCTCCCGGCCGACCCGGAGCGCCCGGCGCTCCCGCCCTCGTACCCGTCGGCGGAATCCTCGACGGCGTCGAGGAGTTCGACGCCGACTTCTTCGGAATGAGCCACCGGGAGGCCACGTTCACGCACCCCGCACACCGGCTGTTCCTGGAGTCCTGCCACCGGGCACTGGAGGACGGCGGGTACGCCGCCACCCGACCGGGCACCAGGGTCGGGGTCTTCGGGGGCTCCGGCATGCATCTGTACGACCACCAGCGACCGTCGGTGACGGGCGCACCGTACGACGGGAGGAACGGCGGAACGGACGAGCGGAGGAACGACGGAACGGACGACGAAACTGACGAGCGGAGGAACGACGGAACGGACCACGGGACGGACCACGGAACGGACCACGGAACGGACCACGGGACGGATCCGGCCACCGGCATCCAGGCCGCGATCGGGCAGCAGCCCGACTTCCTCGCCACCCGCGTCGCCTACCGGCTCGGCCTGACCGGTCCCGCCATCGGCGTGCAGACGGCCTGTTCCACCTCCCTGGTCGCCGTGCACCTCGCGGCCCAGGCGCTGCTGACCGGCGACGCGGACCTGGCGCTGGCCGGTGCCGCGGCCGTGCACTTCCCGCAGGAGACCGGATACCGCAGTGCGCCGGGTTCGATCCTGTCGCCCACCGGACGCTGCCGGGCCTTCGACGCGGAGGCCGACGGCACCGTCGGCGGCAACGGCGTGGCCGTCGTCCTGCTCAAGCGGCTGGACCGGGCGCTGGCCGACGGCGACACCGTGCACGCGGTCATCCTCGGCTCCGCCGTCAACAACGACGGCGCGGGCAAGGTCGGGTTCACCGCCCCCGGCGTCACCGGTCAGGTGGAGGTGGTGCGCCAGGCGCTGCGCCGGGCGGCCGTGCCCGCCGACACCCTCTCGTACGTGGAGGCCCACGGCACCGGCACCCGGCTCGGCGACCCGGTGGAACTGGAGGCGCTCGGCCGGGCGCTCGGCGAGGAGACCCGGCGCAGGGGCTTCTGCGCGGTCGGCTCGGTGAAGCCGAACATCGGACACCTCGACAGCTGCGCCGGCATGGCCGGACTGATCAAGACGGTCCTCATGCTGCGCCACCGCACGCTGGTGCCGACGCTGCACCTCACCCGCCCCAACCCGGAACTGCGGTTGAACGGCGGCCCGTTGACACTGGCCACCGAACTGCGGGCGTGGTCGGTGCCGGACGGGGTACCGCGCCGGGCCGGGGTCAGCGCGCTCGGCGTCGGCGGCACCAACGCCCATGTGGTGCTGGAGGAGGCCCCGCCCGTGCCGCCGCCCTCCGTACCCGAACTGCCGGTCCTAGTACCGGTGTCGGCCCGTGACCCGGAGGCCCTGGACGAGCTCGCCGCCCGGCTCCGCGACCGGCTGACCCGACAGCCGGAGCCCGCCGCCGCCGACGTGGCCGCCACCCTCGCGCTGGGCCGCCCGCACCGCGCGGTACGCACCGCGGTCGTCGGCCGGACGGCCGGGGAACTGGCCCGCGGGCTGGCGGAGCGGCGGCCCGAGGCCCACCCTTGCGTGGGCCCCCTCGCCTTCGCCTTCTCCGGCCAGGGCGGCGCACGCCCCGGCATGGCCGCCGGGCTCCATGCCGCGTTCCCCGCGGCCCGGCGGGTGCTCGACCGGTGCGAGGAGATCTACGCCGACGAGTTCGGCGGCACCCTGCTGCCCCTGCTGCTCCGGGAGCCGCCCGGCGACAGCGGGATCTGGCCCACCGAGACCGCGCAGGCCGCGCTGTTCGCCCACCAGGCGGCGCTCGTCGAGGCGTGGCGCTTCTGCGGTGTCACCCCCGCGCTGCTGTTCGGGCACAGCGCCGGCGAATACGCGGCCCTGTACGCGGGCGGCGCCCTGACGCTGGAGGACGGGCTGCGGCTCACCGCCCGGCGCGGGTACCTGATGCACACGGTCTGCCCGCCCGGCGGCATGCTCGCCGTCCGCGCCGACACGGCGACCGCCCGCCGTATCGCGTCGGCCGCCGGCGCGGAACTCGCCGCCGTCAACGGACCGCGCGCCCACGTCCTGTCCGGGCCGCCGCAGGCCGTCGAGGCGGCGGTGCGCCTCCTCGACGGGGAAGGGCTGCGGCACCGGGCGCTGGCCGTGGACCGGCCGTTCCACTCCGCCGGTGTCGAGCCGGCGATACCGGAGTTCCGCTCCCACGCGCGCGAGGTGACGTTCCGTCCGCTGCACACCCCGCTGGTGACGGCGGCCGACGGCGAGGCACGCGAGGCGGGCTGGACCGTCGACGCGGACTACCTGTGCCGCCAGGCCCGCCGGCCCGTCCGCTTCGACCTGGCCCTGAGCGCCGCCGCCGGGCGTGGGTGCGAGGACTTCGTGGAGCTGGGCGCCGGGGACACCCTCACCGGCCTCGGCCGGCACTGCCTTCCCGCGGGCCGCTGGGTGAGCGGGCAGGGCGAGGGCGGCCGGACCGAACAGGTCCACGGGCTTCTGGCCTCGCTCGGGTCGCTGTACGGCAGAGGCGCCGAGCTGGACTGGGAGGCCCTCACCGGCGACGGGGGCCGGGTGCCGCTGCCGGGGCATCCGCTGCGGCCGCGTCCGGTGACCGTCCGCGCCGCGCGGCCCGCCGGCGCGATGGTGCCGACCACCCCGACCACCCCGGCCACACGGGCCACACCGGCCACCCCGGACGCGTCAGGCGAACTGCTCGGCGCCGTACGCCGGTTGACGGCGGACAAGCTCGGCGCGCAGGCCGCGGACACCGACCCCGACAGCACGTTCTTCGAACTGGGCGCGGACTCGCTCTCGCTGATGGGCATGACGGCGGAGCTCGAACAGCGGTACGGCGTGCGTGTCCCGGTCCGTGAGCTCTTCGACTCCTGCGACACCCCACGCAAGCTCGCCGAACGCCTGGCGCGATCACCAGGAGTCACAAGGACGGCCCCGGAGCCCGTCGAAGCTCCGCCCTCGCCCACGGAGGCCGTCGTCCCGCCGGAGCCGGCCGCGCCCACCGAGCCGGTCGGGACGCGGGTCCCGCACGAACTGGACGCGCTGTTCGGACAGCAGCTGAAGCTGGCGGAGCAACTCGTCGGCCAGGTGACGGGGATCATCTCCCGCCAGCTCGACCTGCTCACCCCCTCCACCGCCCGGTCCGCCCCGACAACGAACCCCCTCCCCGCCCCCCTGCCGACCTCGGTCCGGACACCCCACCCGGTCCCGACCCCGACCCCGACCCCGGAGCCTCATCCCGTCCCCGCCCCCGCCGTCACCCCCGACTCGGTAGCGCCGCCCGCCGGATGCGACTTCAGCCTGTACTTCTTCGGCGACTACCCGGACGACGCCGACCACGACAAATACGCGCTCATCATGGAGGCCGGCGAGTTCGCCGACCGGCACGGGTTCCACGCCCTGTGGTTACCGGAACGGCACTTCAACTCCTTCGGCGCGCTGTTCCCGAACCCCTCCGTGCTCGCCGCCGCGCTGGCCGCGCGCACCAGCCGCGTCCGGCTGCACGCGGGCTCCGTCGTCCTGCCGCTGCACCACCCGGCGCGGGTCGCCGAGGAGTGGTCGGTGGTCGACAACATCTCCGGCGGCCGGGCCGGCCTGTGCGTCGCGAGCGGCTGGCACGCCACCGACTTCGCGCTCGCCCCGGAGAACTTCGGCCGGCACCGCGAGGTGATGTACGAACACCTGGCGACCGTGAAGGCGTTGTGGTCCGGGCAGCCGGTCACGGTGACCGCGGGCGACGGCCGCCCGGTGGACGTACGGCTGCACCCGCGGCCCGTACAGGAGCAACCGCCCCTGTACGCCGCCGTGGTGGGCAACCCGGACAGCTACCGGCGGGCGGCGGCCGAGGATCTGGGGGTCGTCACCAACCTGATGACGCAGACCGTCGAGCAGCTGGCGCGGAACATCGCGCTGTACCGGCGCACCCGAGCCGAGCACGGTCTCGATCCGGCGGGGGGCCGGGTGGTGGTGCTGGTGCACACCTACCTCGGGGCGGACGCGCAGCGCGCGCGGGCCGAGGCGTACCGGCCGTTCGTGTCGTATCTGCGTTCGTCGCTGTCCCTGTTCGACCAGGTCACCAACAGCCTGGGCTTCGACGTGGACCTGGAGAACACGCCCGAGGAGGATGTGGACTTCCTGCTCGGGCGGGCCTATGAGCGCTACTGCGACTCCCGGGCGCTGATCGGCGACGAGCACACGGCGTCGGCGACGGTGCGCCGCCTGACTGCGGCGGGCGCGGACGAGATCGCCTGCTTCGTGGACTTCGGCGTACCGAAGGACCAGGTCCTGGCCGCTTTGCCGGCACTCGACCGTCTCCGACGGCGCGAGCAGGACGGTGAGGGGAACCGGGACGACGGCGAGAACGCGTCGGTGGCGGTGTCCGCGCCCGCCCCGGTGCCCGTACGGCCCCGCCGTGAGCCGCTGTCGCCCGCACAGCGGCGCATCTGGTTCCTGGAACGGCTGCACCCGGGGACCACCATGTACTGCGAGCCCAAGGCCGTCCGCCTCGACGGTCCCCTCGACGTACCGGCCCTCAGCTGGGCGCTGGAACGGGTCGCGGACCGGCATCCGGCGCTGCGCACGGTCTTCGGCGACACCGACGGTGTCCCGTACCAGGAGATACGCGACCACGGCACGCTCGGCTGCCCGGTCGACGACCACTCCGGAGCGACGCAGGAGGAGGCACTGCGGGCGGTCCTGGCCACCGAGGGACGGCGAAGTCCGGACCTGAGCACGGGACCGCTGGTGACGGCCCGGCTGCTGCGCCTGTCCGAGGAGCGGCACCTGCTCTTCCTGCTGGCCCACCACATCGTCTTCGACTCGTCCTCCACCGCCGTGCTGGTCCGTGACCTCGCCGCCCTCTACCGCCACCGCCGCGCCGGACTGCCGGGCGAGCCCGGCCTGCCGCCCCTGACCGGGCTGCCCGCGGCCGGCCGGCCGGACGAGGCAGGCCGGGCCGCCTCGCTCGGCTTCTGGCGGCGCGAACTCGCCGGCGCCCCCGAGCTCGACCTCCCCACCGACCGGCCCCGCCCGCCGGTCCGCACCGGCGCGGGAGCCGGCCTCACCCACGCGCTCGACGCCGGACTCGTCGGCAGACTGCGCACCTTCGCCGCCGCCGAGCGCGCCACCCTCTTCATGACGCTGACCGGTGCCATCGCCGCGGTGCTCGGCCGGTTCGGTGGGCAGCGGGACATCGTCCTCGGCACCGCGGTCGCCGCCCGGCCCGTCGGCGCCGAACACCACGTGGGCCTCTTCCTCGACACCGTCCCCCTGCGCGTGGACCTCACCGGCGACCCGGACTTCGGCACGCTGCTCCGGCGGATCCGCGAGGGCAGCACGACGGCGTACGAGCACCGGGACGTGCCCTTCGACGAGCTGGTGGGCGCGCTGAACCCACGCCGGGACCCGGGCCGCAACCCGCTGTTCCAGGTGATGGTGGAGTACGAGAACGAGAGCCGGGCCGACTTCGACCCGCCCCGGCTGACCGCCGCCCTGCTGGACGTGCCCAGCGACCGCGCCCCGTTCGACCTCAGTGTCTATCTGACCCACCACCGCGACGGGATGCGGTTCATGGTCGAGTACGACACAGCCCTCTTCGACGAGAGCACCGTGCGCCGCTTCGTGGACTACGTCGAACAGGTGCTGCGCCGCGCCCTCGACGCCCCGGGCGCGCCGCTCGGTGAACTCACCGCCGTCACCGACACCGACCGGGCGGCGCTGGCCCGGCTCGGACACCTCGACGAGCGGCCCCGCGACCTCGCGCCGGCCACCCTGCACGGGTTGTTCGAGCGGCAGGCCCGCCGGACACCGGACGACGTCGCCCTGGTGAGCGGTGAACTGCACGTCAGTTACGGCGAGTTGGAGGAGAGCGCGAACCGGCTCGCCCGGCGGCTGCGTGAACGGGGCGCGCGGCGCGGCGAGCGGGTGGCCGTGCTGCTGCCGCGCGGCCCGGAGCTGATCACCGCGCTGCTCGGCGTGCTCAAGAGCGGTGCCGCCTATCTGCCCCTCGACCCGTCCGTGCCCACCCCGCGGGTGACGGAACTCCTCGCCGACGGCACCCCCGCCCTGCTGCTGACCTCCGCCGCGATGCTCGCCCGGAACCCGGGGATCGGCACCGGACCGCCGGTGCAGCGCATCGAGGACGTCACCGCCGGCCTGCCGGCCGGCCCGCTCGACGCCGCCGCGGGGCCCGAGGACCCGGCCTACTGCATCCACACCTCGGGCTCCACCGGACGCCCCAAGGGGGTCGTCGTACCGCACCGGGGCCCGGCCCACCTCGTCCACGCGCACCTCACGGCCCACCCCGGGCTGCGCACCCTTCAGTGGACCTCGCCCGCGTTCGACGTGAGCGTGCAGGAGATCTTCACCACGCTGGCCTCCGGAGCGGCGCTGGTACTGATCGACGACGAGGTGCGGCACGACCCGGCGGCGGTGGCGGAGGCGGTGCGCCGTCACCAGGTGCAGCGGATGTTCATGCCGTGCACACCGCTCACGTATCTCATGGAGACCCGGCCCGAACTGCCGTCTCTGCGCGAGCTGTTCGTGGCCGGCGAGGCGCTGCGCCTCACGGACGCCTTCCGCGGCTTCCTCACCGCGCATCCGGACTGTGCGCTGTTCAACCAGTACGGCCCCACGGAGACCTCGGTCATCGTCACCTCGCACCGCGTCGACCCCGGCGGCGAACCGCTGCCGCCGATCGGCACCCCCGTGCCGGGCGCGCGGATCCTGCTCCTGGACGCGTCCGGGCGGCAGGTCCCGGTCGGGGCCGTCGGCGAGATCCACGTGGGGGGCGTTCCCGTCGCGCACGGCTACCTGCACCGGCCGGCGGAGACGGCGGCGGCCTTCCTGGACGACGGGGCGGGCGGGACGCTCTACCGGACCGGCGACCTCGCCCGCTGGCGGGGCGACGGCACCCTCCAGTACCGCGGCCGGGCCGACGACCAGGTCAAGATCCGCGGCCATCGTGTCGAACCCGCCGAGGTCCAGGCCGCGCTGGCCGCGCTGCCGGACGTCCGGGACGCGGCCGTCGTCGCCCGCCGGGACCGGCACGGCGAGACGGAGCTCGCCGCCTACGTGGTCCCCGCGGCCGGCGAGAGGGACCTGCGTTCCCTGCGGGCCGCGCTGGCCGCGCGGCTCCCCGACCATCTGGTGCCGCGCCGCTGGGCGCGCCTGGAACGGCTCCCGGTGAACGCGTCCGGCAAGCTGGACCGCGGCCGGCTGCCCGAACCCGGCCACCAGGACGAGACCCATGAGCCGGCCGCCGAGCCCCTCACCGGGCCGGAGCGGGCGCTGCACGCGCTGTGGTGCGACGAACTCGGCGTCCGGCAGGTGCCGCCGGACCGGTCCTTCTTCGAACTCGGCGGGCACTCGCTGAGCGCGATCCGGCTGGTGCACCGGATGGCGGAGGACCTGGACATCCACCTCTCCATGGCCGACTTCTTCCTGGCCCCGACCGTCCGGGGCGTGGCGGCCCGCGCCACCGGGCCGGGCCCGGACGACCGGGTGGTGGACACCGTGCCGATGCCCGCCACCCTGCGACGGCTGTGGGACCGGCACCACGAACGCTCCGACCCGAGCGTGTACAACGTCGCCCACCGCTTCGACCTGCACGGCGACCTGGATCCGGACCTCCTGGCCGGAGCCCTGAAGGACGTGGTCGCCCGCCATGACGCGCTCCGCAGCCGGGCCGCGGTACGGGACGGGACGCACGTCGTCGAGGTGCTGGCCGCCGTGCCCGTGGTCCTGCCGGTCACCGACCTGTCCGCGCACGACCTGTCCGCGCACGCCGAGGACGAGGGGTTCGTCGAGCGCTGGTGTCACGAGCACGCGTCCCGGCCGTTCACACTGGACCGCGCACCACTGTTCCGTGTCCGGCTGGCCCGCCTCGGCCCCAACCGGTGGGTGCTGGTGACGGTCTTCCACCACGCCATCTGCGACGGCTGGTCCCTGGGCGTCGTCCGGCACGAGCTGCAGGAGCTGTACAACGCCCGCCGGGCCGGCGCCGAGGCCCGGCTGCCGCGGCCGTCCGGGCAGTTCACGGACTTCGCCCGAGCGGAGCGCGCACTCGACGGCCACCGCCGGGCCGCGCTCGAGGAGTTCTGGCGTACCGAACTCGACGGTGTGCCCCTGCGCCCGCCCCTGCCCTACGACCGGCCCCGGCCCGAGAAGCTGTCCGGCCGGGGTGCCCTGCGCACCTGGGTCACCGACGACGACACGTCCCGCCGCCTCGCGGACACCGCCCGTCTCCTGGGCACCACCGGGTACTCCGTGCTGGCGGCGGCCTTCGCCACCTGGTTGGCCGGGGTGTGCGGCGAGGAGGACGTGGTGCTGGCCGCGTCCAGCGCCAACCGTCTGCGGCGCGAGCAGTCGGAGGCGGTCGGACTGCTCGGCGACGCCGTCCTGCTGCGGGCCCGGACCGGCGAGGCCCACTCCTTCGCCGACCTGGTGGCGCGCATGGGCCCGACGCTGTTCACCGCGCTCGACCACGAGGAACTGCCGCTGGCCGACGTGGTCGCGCTGGTCGCGCCCGAGATCGGCGGCGCGCTGTTCCCCACCGTGCGGTTCACCGTCGTCACCACCCCGCCGCCCGCCCTGGACCTGGCGTCGGTCACGGCCTCGGTGCGTCCCCTCGCCGTGCGGGGAGTGGCACGCAACGAGCTGTACGTCGTCCTGACCCCCGGCGACGACACCCTCACCCTCACCGTCGAGTACTCCACCGACCTGTTCACCGACACCACCGTCGAGGCGTGGGGCACCGCGTTCCTCGGCCTGCTCCGGGACGCCCTGCGGGACCCGCGGCGCCCGGTGAAGGGCCTGTTCCGTCACTGACCGCACCGGGCCCGGGGTCCGCGTCCGCCGGTCGCGGACCCCGGGCCCGGCACCTCAGGAGGGGACGGCGGCGCGTGCGGGGCCGACGCCGCCGCGTCGCCGTAGTGATCAGGCGGCGATCGCCGGCCGCCCGGCGGGTGCCCGGTGCGGGGCGACGACGCGGCCGTCGGGCAGCAGTTCACCGGTGTCGTCGAAGACGATCGCGCCGTCGCAGAGCAGGTTCCAGCCCTGCTCCGGGCGGGCGGCGACGACGTGCGGGGCCGGGCGGGCGGCTCCGGGGCATGAGGGCTGGTGGGAACACATGGCGCACCTCCACGTCGGCGGGAGCACCGGTCCGGGTCCCTGTAGGACAGACCATCCTCCCGGCGCGAACTCATCGGAACAGCGGACCGTGAAGCGTGACAACACGCGGACCACACCCGGACGGTTCCACGACCGTCGCCGCGGGCCCGCAGCGGAACGATGTGCCGCCGAACGATGTGCTGTTGAACGCCGTGCCGCCGAACGACATGCCGCCGAACGGCTCGCGACCGTATGACCGACACCGATGATCCCACCGGTCACCGCCGTCGATGACTCGCCACCGAACGGGGGACGGTCACGGCCGCGGGCGCGTGTGCCCGGTACCAGTGGAACCCCATCTCAGGAGGTCTTCCCATGCCCGAGCGCCAGTTCACGCCCACGCCCACGCCCACGCCCACGCCCATGCCCACACCCCCGCGCATGACCCTGCGCCCCGCTCTCGGTGCCGCGGCCGGTGCCGCGCTGCTCCTGCTGGCCGCCCCCGCCGTGCCCGCGTCCGCCGACCCGAATGAGACCGTGACGGTCGATCCGACGGGACGGATCGCCCCGGACGGGACCGTCACCCTCTCCGGCACGTACCGCTGCACCGACGGCACCGGCCCGGTGTTCGTGAGTTCCTCCGTCGCGCAGGGCTCCTCGTCCGTGCGGCACGGCGTCGGCGGTACCCGTGCCGTGTGCGACGGCACGGAGCGCCGCTGGGTGAACACCGGCAAGCCGTCGGCTGACGCCCTCGAAGCAGGCGAGGCCGACGTGGAGGCCACCTTGATGGAACTGCGTACCGCGGCGGGCGGCCTGCCGCTGCCCCGCTTCCACGCGGCTCGGCAGCAGGCGGTCACCCTCACGGCGGGCTGAGCCGGGCGTCGGACCGCGAGGCCGGCCGTCAGCCCGTCAGGCCGGCGGCGACCGTGGCGCCGAGTTCCCAGCAGGCTTCCACATCCGCCTTGCCGGGCTCGCCCGTCACGGTCACGGCCTCGGCCGCCCGTCGCCAGCCCAGGCCCTTCGTGATCGACTCGATGCCGCGTACCGCGCCGGTGACGTCGTTTCCGCCGTGCACGTAGTAGCCGAAGGGCCGGCCGCTCGTCGTGTCGAGACACGGGTAGTAGATCTGGTCGAAGAAGTGCTTCAGGGCGCCCGACATGGAGCCGAGGTTCGCCGGGGTGCCGAGCAGGAACCCGTCGGCGCCGAGCACGTCGGAGGCCGTGGCGGCCAGCGCGGCCCGCCGCACGACCCGGACGCCCTCGATCGCGGGATCCGTCGCACCGGCGACGACGGCCTCGAACATCGCCTGGCAGTGCGGCGAGGGCGTGTGATGCACGATCAGCAAAGTAGCCACCCCCGAACCCTGCCGTGCCGGCCCCCGGGCCGCAAACGGCCGCCGGGCTCCGCGTCGCGGTCAGGCTCGCGTCGGACCCCGGCGGCTGCGGTACTCGCTCGCGCTGACGCCGGGTTCGCCCTTGTACGCGGCGCTCAGCGCGAAGGCGTCGGCGAAACCGACACGGCCGGCCACGGCGGCGAGCGTCACCTCGGGTTCGTCGAGCAGATCGGCGGCCAGGGCGAGGCGCCGGTGCCGGTGCCGCAGACAGCGGGGGCGACGACCGGATCGCCGTGGGCCCGGAACCAGGCGGGCACCGGGACGCCGAGGCGGGGGCGGAGGCGTTCATCGACGCCGAGGACATCGCCGAGGTGGCCGTCGCGGCGCTCACCGAGGAGGGCCAGGAGCAGCGCGCGCAGGGGGTCGCCGAGGAGCGCACGAGTCCGGTGACGCCGCTCACGAGTGCGGCGACGTCGGTGCGGTGACGGCGTATCAGGGTGTCGGCACCGTGCATGAGGGACCAGGGCGCGGTGATGCCGAACTCGATCGCGCCACCGCGCGTCCACAGTCCGTCGTCCGGATCGGACCACGTGACCATCGGCGCGATCGCCTTCAGCTCCGGCGGCTTGGACAGTGCCGCCATCCACTGGGTGGTGCCGAGGTAACTGCCCCCGACCATGGCCGGTGGACATCCGGGCGCAGCACCGTACCGTCACGCATCTGCGACGGAACGTCGAACTCGATCCGGATCTCCGTCATGTACCGCCCTCAGCGGTGGTCACAGCGGTCCGGGGCGGTCACGCCACCGCGTTCAACAGGTCGGCCAGTACGTCGGGCCGTTCCAGAGCGATGAAGTGGCCGGCCTTCGGCACCTGCGTGAAGTCGGCGGCCGGCAGCAGCCGCTTGTTGGCTTCCCGGTCCGAGGGCCGGGACCAGTCCTTCTCCCCGTAGACGAGGTGGACAGGGGCCTTGACCTCGGGGTAGCGCGAGCGGGCCGCGATGAGGCTGGGCAGGCTCTGGTACACGGCCCGGGCGACGGTCGGGTAGCCGGGACGGCTGCCCACCTGGAGGAGCTCGTCCACGTAGTCCGCCCGCAGCGCGCTCTTGTCGCCGAGTCCGCCCTGAAGGATCCTACGGAGGGCGGGCTTGGGCTCCACCCCGGCGACCACCGGGCCCACTCCCGGCATGAGGACACCGCCGACCACCACACGGGCGAGGAAGCTGGAGCGGGCGATCCCGCCGCGGAAGTCGTAGGTGTTCACCGCGACGACGCGCCGTACCCGCTCCGGCAGATCGGCCGCGGCGGTCAGGGCGAGCACCGCCCCCATGGACTCCCCGACCAACGTCACGTCCTGGAGGTCGAGTTCGGTGAGGAGCCGCTCGACGCCCGCGCGCATCGCCGGCTCGTCGTACGACGCCCCGGGCACGATCTCGGAGTAGCCCATCCCCGGCAGATCGAGGGCGTACACGGTGTACCGGTCCGCGATCAACGGGATGAGGAGGCGGAAGTGCTCCGCCTGAGTGCGCACGGTGTGCAGCAGGACGACGGGAGCGCCGCTGCCCGCCTTGAGGTAGCGCAGCGTTCCCTCGTGGCTGTCTCGTCCTGCGCGCGGGGCGATGGTGTGGCTGGTGGCACCCGGAATGTGCATCGTGGGCCGTGACTTCTGGCTGGGCATCTCTCTGTATCCCTGTCCTACTTGGCCAGCTGGGCGTACAGCCCGGCCAGGTCCCCGGCCAGGCCCGCCTTGACCTGCCGCGAGATGTCGTCGGCGAGCACCTCGTACGCGCCCGTCTCGACCCCGTCGAGGGCGAGTGCGGCGACGTCACGGGGGTCGGACTTGGGCGCGTCGACGCCGGCCGCGAGGTCCGTGTCCACGTAACCCACGTGCAGTCCGGTGACGGCGATGCCGCGCGGCTGAAGCTCCAGGCGCAGGGAGTTGGTCTGCGACCACAGGGCGGCCTTGGAGGCGCTGTAGGAGCCGCCGAGCGCCAGCCAGGACAGCACGGAGTGCACGTTCAGGATGTGGCCGCCGCCGTTGCCCTCTATGACCGGCACGAAGGCGCGGGCGACCAGGAGCGGGCCGTAGAAGTTGGTCTCGAACTCCCGGCGTACGTCGTCGACCGGAGAGTCGAGGAAGGACGCGCCGACCGCGGCACCGGCGTTGTTGATCAGTACGGTGACATCCTGCGCCTGGGCGGCGGCAGCCGCCACCGAGACCGGGTCGGTGACCTCCAACGCCACCGGGACCGCGTCGGGGTGCGTCACGGTGCGCGGGTCGCGGGCCGTGGCGTAGACCTTGGCGGCCCCACGCGCGTACAGCTCTTCCACCAGCGCCTTGCCGATGCCCCGGCTGCCGCCGGTGACGAAGACGTTCGCGCCCTTCAAAGCGGTCATGACTGCCTCCACAAAATGGGAAACCGACGAGAAACCGATCGGTTTTCATTATAGTAAACCGATCAGTTTCCGAGCGCAAGCTCCTAGAAGGAACCAGTTGCGTGGGGCCCGCTCCCCGAGGGCCGTGCGCTGGGCCCGACCACGGAGGACGCGAACCATCGTCGCCATGATCGCCGTGCGTGCGTGCGGGCGGGGGGAGGGGCCGGGGGAGTGAGTCCCGGCGGGGTGCCGACGAGCAGCCGGTGGAATGAGTCCCCGGCGGGGTGCCCGTGCGTCACCGGCACCCCGCTCGTGGGGGTCAGCCCGCAGCGACGGGGACCGGCTTGTCGTCGGTGTCGTCGGTGTCGTCGGTCGGCAGGTCGGTCTCCTTGATGCCGAACCGGTCGTAGAAGCGTGCCAGTGGCCCCGGCGCCCACCAGGCCGCCCTGCCCAGCAGTTTCATGACGGACGTTCCCAGCAGGATGCGCACCACCAGCACGTCCACCAGGACCGCGAACACCATGCCGACGCCGAACAACTTGATGGTCAGCACACCGCTCATCCCGATCGCCGCGAGCGGCACGCACATCAGCACCGCGGCGCACACGACCAGGCGGCCGATGGACCCGAGCCCGGTCGCCACGGCTTCCGTGCTGTCGCCCAGCTGGTCGTACTGCTCCCGCATCCGGGACACCAGGAACACCTCGTAGTCCATGGAGAGTCCGAAGATCAGCGCGAACAGCATGATCGGCATGTTGGGCTCGATGTTGCCCGTCGGATCGAAGCCGAGCAGGTGGTGCAGATGGCCGTCCTGGAAGACCCAGACCAGCATGCCGAAGGTCGCGGACAGCGACAGCAGGTTCATCGTGATCGCCTTCAGCGGCAGCAGCACCGAGCCGAACGCGAGGAACAGCAGGATGTACGTCATGACCGCGATGTAGAGCAGCATCCACGGCAGGGTCTCGCCGAGTGCGTCCAGGGTGTCGCTGTAGACCGCCGACTCGCCGCCGAAGTACGCGTGGGCGCCCGGCGGTTCGGGGACGTCCTTGAGCCGCTTCACCAGATCGCGCGCATGGGTGGAGACGGCGTTGCCGTCGAAGGTGACCGACACCCGGGCCGTGGTGCCCTCGAGACCCGTGATGCGGGCGCTCGTGGCGCCCTCGGTGGCGCCGAGCCGCTCGGCGTACGCCTTCAGAGCCGCGCCCTGCTCCTTCGAGGTCCCGTCGGACTTCAGCACGAGCAGCGAGTCGATCGACTTCACGGCGTCGCTGTCGAAGTCGGTCTCCATGGTGGTGAAGACCTGGCGGCCCTCGGAACTGCTCGGCAACTGCTGCGCGTTGATGGAACCGAACTCGATCTTGGAGAACGGCAGGGCCAGGACCAGCAGGAGCCCCACCGCACCCGCCACCACGAATCCCCGGCGCCGCATCAGGCCGTGCCCGAACCGGTACCAGGCACCCTCGCCCGCCGTCTTCGGGCGCACGGCCTTCTTGCGTCGGCGCAGCGGGAAGGCGTTGACCTTCGGGCCCATGACGGCGAGCACCGCGGGCAGCGCGACCAATGAGAAGAGCACGGACAGTACGACCGCGGCGACACCGCCGTACGACATCGACTTCAGGAAGGTCGACGGGAAGAGGGTCAGGCCGGCCAGCGCCACCGCTACCGTGGTGCCGGAGATCACCACGGTGCGTCCGGCCGTGGCGATCGTGCGCCCGAGCGCCTCTTCGCCCGTATGACCGCGCTCCAGTTCCTCGCGGTAGCGGCTCACGATCAGCAGGCCGTAGTCGATGGCGACCGCGAGACCCAGGATCGTGACCAGGCTCATGGAGAAGACGGACACGTCGGTGGTGTTCGAGATGAGCCGCAGGACGGCCATCGAGCCCGCGATGGAGAGCACGCCGACGAGCAGCGGAAGGAAGGCCGCGGCCAGACCGCCGAACACGATCAGCAGGAACATGAAGAGCACGGGGGCCGAGAAGATCTCCGCGACTCTCAGGTCGTGTTCGATTTCCTGGCCGGCCTGGTAGCCGGTGGGCACTGTTCCGCCCTGGAGGGTCTCCAGGCCCGGTGCCGGGATCTTGTCCTTGATCGTCTTGTACGCGTCCTCCTTGGCCTTCTCGCTGCCGCCGTGGAGGTTCAGGGCGACGTAGGTGGCGTGCCGGTCGTGGCTGACCTGCGCCGGCATCTTGGTCGTCCAGAAGTCCAGGTAGCCGGTCACCTCTGACTTCGGCAGGGACTCCAGCTGCCGAACGACCGCCTGCCGGAAGGACGGGTCGTCGACGGTGCGGTCCTTGTCGCGATAGACGATCACCGCGTCGGGTGTCCGCTGTGGGAACGCCTTCTCGGCGAGCTGGGCCGCGCGCACGCTGTCCGAGCCGGGGTCCTGGAAGCCGAGCGGTGTCAGGGAGCCGAAGACGCCGGCACCGTAGGCACCGGACAGGACGGCGAACAGCATGGTCAGTATCAACAGGGGCTTTCGCCTGCGGTGGAGCAGACGCCCGAATGTATCGAACATGGATTCTCCTGGATCGTTGAAGCGCGCCGGGCGGGATCGGGTGACCGGCCGCTGTCGGCGGCGATGGGTGGCGGCAGCTGGTGTTCGCCGACCGCGGTCCGCCGTACGGTCTGGTGGACGAGGTGGAGGGTGACCGCTGGGCCGCGGCACGCGGCGTGTGGTCAGGTCGTCGCCGGTGTGTCGGGCGACACCGCGCTGGAAGTGGGGAGCTGAAGCGCGGCGAGGTGGCTCTGGCCGGTGTGGTGGGCCTCGTGAGGATCGGCTGTCAGCCGAGGCTGAGGATGGCCTCGACCAGCAGGTCCGGCTGCTGCTCCTGGAGGAAGTGGCCGGCGTCGGGGACCGTCAGATGGCCCCATCCCTTCGCGCCCGGGATGTGCTGCTGGAAGACCTGCTCGAAGGCGCGCGTGATGTCCTCGTGCGCGGCGAAGGCGGTGAGGAACGGCTTGTCGAAGGTTGTCAGCCCCGCCCAGGAACGGTTCAGCATCGAGGCGGGCGGGTCGGTGGCGTCGAGCGGTACGAGGTGCGGGAACCGCCGTACTCCGGCGAAGTGCCGATCGGACGGGAACGGAGCGTCGTAAGCGGCCGCGGCATCCTGGCTGAGGACGTGGCCGGTCTGGTTGAGAGCGCTGTCCGGGCTGCCGACGGCCCACGAGGCGGTCAGGTCCGGTGACTCGGACTGCTCCAGCCAGTGCCGGAAGGCGCCGGTCGCGGGCGCGAACTGCTCCGCAGTGAACGAGGCCATGACGTCCGGTGCGGCGAGGCCCGTGATGGCGGCGACGACGGCCGCGAAACGGTCGGGGGTGAGCCCGACGTGCACGAGGAAGAGGAACCCGCCCCAGTCCTGACCGAACAGGGTGATGTCCGCGAGGCCGAGCTGGTCCAGCCCGTCACCGGTCCAGGCCACGTGGGACGCGTAGGTGTACGCGGCCCGGTCGACCGGCTTGTCGGAGCGGCCGAATCCGATCAGATCGGGAACGAGGACGCGTCGGCCGGCTGTCACCAGGCCGGGAATCATCCGGCGGTAGAGGCAGCCCCAGGTCGGCTCGCCGTGAGCGAGGACCACGACCGGTCCGTCGGGCGGTCCTTCGTCGACGTAGTGCATGCGCAAGGCCCTCGCCGACCGTGACGTACCGGGGCCGGTACGGCCAGTCGGTCAGGCCCTCGAAGCGCTCGTCAGGTGTGCGTTCGATGTCCATGCGAGCAACCATAACAGCGTTTTCATTGAGCGACACCGATCGGTTTACCCGCGTCCTGGTGCTGCTCCTCTCTCCAGCGCTGGTGTGCCTGACGGCCACGCGGTGTATTTGTAACAGCGTTGCAATACGCTGGCGCCATGGCCAGACCCAAGACGCATGACGAATCGCTGCGGCTCAGGCTCCTGCACCGCGCGGCCGCCACGGTTTTCGATCGCGGCACGGCCGCGCTGAGCCTGCGACAGCTCGCGGCGGAGGTGAAGACCTCGACCACCGCGGTCTACTCGCTGTTCGGTAGCAAGGCTGGTCTGCTCGGCAGCCTGTACCAGGAGGCCGTGCGCCTCTTCGCCGAGCGCCTGGCCGCCGTCCGCCCGACGGACGACCCGGCCGGCGACGTGATCCGTATCGGGCTGGCCTATCGCGAGTACGCCGTGGCCAACCCGCACCTCTACGCGATCCTCTTCTCCGACCGTGGCGCCCGGTGCCCGTCCGATTCGGACAGGCCGCGTGGGGTCGTCGAGACGTACCGGCCCCTCGTCGACGCCGTACGCCGCGGGCAGCAGGCCGGGCAGTTCGGTTCCGCGTCCGACCCCGAGGTCATCGCGCTGTCGGTCTGGGGGGCGGCCCATGGCCTGGTCTCCCTGGTGCTGTCCGGGAACGAGCCGCCGGAGCTCGCGGTCGCCGACTGCTACGAGCGGGCGCTGCGGGCGTTGGTGACGGGGTGGCGGGACAGTGAGGGGCCGGCTGCGGGGCTCGCGGCCCCGTAGGGACTGCCTCCGGGGTTTTGGTGCGCCTCGGGCCCGCGACTCGGGCTTGCATGCGGAAACCGATCAGTTTACGGTGGTGAAACTGATCGGTTTCTCGCCGTGTGGCGGGCGAGCCCCGGACCTGAATCACTAGGAGCACGGATGACTGCCCCGCACGACGCCGAGGGACAACCGTCGAGCCCCAGGCTTCCGGCGAAGCTGGCCGCCCACCCCTCGGTACAGGCCGTACTGGCCCGGCGCAGGGCCGGTGACACGGCACGCCCGCCGGCGGTGATCGACGCGGCCTGGCTGCACGAGCTGTGCCTGGCGGCCGGCGCGGACGACGCCGCCGCGGTCAGCCTGGACCACCCCGACCTGGCCGGCGAGCGCGAGTACGCGCAGTCCGCGCTGCCCGGCACCCGCACCCTCATCTCGATGGCGGTCCGGATGAACCGCGACAACTGCCGCTCCCCGGCCCGCAGCGTGGCCAACCAGGAGTTCCACCAGACCGACGAACAGGCCAACCACGCCGCGCGCGGCGTCACCCAGGTGCTCCAGGACGCCGGCTACCGCGCACTCAATCCGTCCGTCGGCTTCCCCCAGGAGATGGACCGCTTCCCCCGTGAGCGGATCTGGGTGGTGGCGCACAAGACGGTCGCGGTGGCCGCCGGGCTCGGCGTGATGGGCCTGCACCGCAACGTCATCCACCCGAAGTTCGGCAGCTTCATCCTGCTGGTCACCGTCCTGGTGGACGCGGAGGTGAGCGAGTACGGGCAGGCGCTGGACTACAACCCCTGCATCGACTGCAAGTTGTGCGTCGCGGCCTGCCCGGTCGGCGCCATCGCCAAAGACGGCGCCTTCGACGCGCTGGCCTGCACCACCCACAACTACCGCGAGTTCATGAGCGGGTTCACCGACTGGGCACAGACCGTGGCCGACAGCGAGGACGCCGCCGACTACCGCTCCCGGGTCACCGACTCCGAGAGCGCCTCCATGTGGCAGAGCCTGAGCTCGCCCCCCGGCTACAAGTCCGGCTACTGCCTTGCCGTCTGCCCCGCCGGCGAGGACGTCCTGGGCCCGTACCTGGACGACCGCAAGTCGTTCATGGACACCGTGCTGCGACCGCTCCAGGACAAGGAGGAAACCCTGTACGTCCTGCCGGGCTCGCACGCGCAGGAGTACGCCCGGCGCCGTTTCCCCCACAAGCCCGTCAAGGAAGTCACCGGCGGCTGGCAGCCCCCGGCGAAGCGTTCCGCGTCCACCGAGCGAGAGCAACGTACGTCATGAGCGGCATTCACCCCTTCCGCGTCCTGCGCGCCAGACCTCTGTGGATAGCCAACGGCGTCATCACGGGCGTCCTCGCGCTCCTGTTCGCCGTGTTCTACGTCGGCGCCAACGTCGATCCGGTCGGTCACCTGACCAAGCTGCCCGTCGGCCTGGTCAACGCCGACGAGGGAGCCGCCGTCGGCGGCAAGCAGGTCAACCTGGGGGCGCGGATCACCGAGTCGATCAAGAAGTCCACCGCGAGCGGAGACAGGATCGACTGGAAGGCGATGGACGAGAAGGAGATGAAGAAGGAACTCGGCAAGGGCAAGCTGTACGGCGCGCTCGTCGTCCGCGCCGACTTCACCGCCTCCGTCACCGCACTGACCGGCACCACGACCACCGGGACCCCGGCCCGCCCGACACTGACAGTGCTCACCAATCAGTCCGCCGGCAGTCTGGGCTCCGGCCTGGCCCGGACGGCGACGACCCAGGCGGCCGAGAACGCCTCGCTCCAGGTGGGCAAGGAACTGACCGCACAGACCGGCGCCCAGCAGACGAAGCTGCCCGCCGCGGCACGCGTCCTGCTCGCCGACCCGGCCGCCGTCACGGTCCAGGACGGCCATCCGCTCGACTCGCACAGCGGCCTGGGCCTGACGGCGTTCTACTACGCGCTCGTCCTGGTCGTGTGCGGCATGCTCTCCGCCAACGTCATCAGCGGCCAGGTCGACCACGCCCTCGGCTACACCCACAACGACATGGGCCCACTGCGCCTGCACCGCCCCCTGATCCGGGCGACCCGGGTGCAGACCCTCGCCATCAGCAGCACCCTCATGGTGGGACTGTCCCTGCTGATGGGCACCTTGGTCATGGTGGGCGCGGTCGCCATCATGGGCATGGACGCCGCCCGTCTTCCGTTGCTCTGGCTGTACTCGGTGTGCGCCATCGCGGTCTCCGGGATCGGCGCGCTCGCCCTCCTCGCGGTCTTCGGCACGCCCGGCATGCTCGTGGTCACGCTGGTCTTCATCGGGATGGCGGTGCCGACGTCCGGGGCCACCACCCCCATCGAGGCGCTGCCCGGCTTCTACCGCTTCCTCGCGGAATTCGAGCCGCTGCGGCAGATCACCGGTGGCATCCGCTCGATCCTCTACTACGACGCCCAGGGCGACGCGGGACTGACCCGGGGCTGGGTCATGATGGCGGCCGGCCTCGTGGCGGCCGCACTCTTCGGTTTCGGCGTGCTGGGGTGGTACGACCGCAAGGGGCTGCACCGCATCCCGGTGGAGACGACGCCCGAGAAGACGGCGGTCCCGGCATAGCGAAGCCACCCCCCACACCCCCAGGACGGGCCGTCACTCGGAGTGGCCCGGTGTACGTCGCCCCGCCGGGGACGCCGGACAAGCACACCACCACGGCTCGGCGACGGCCTTCCCCCGGGCCGTCGACGAGCCTCCGCGCGGACGTCACCCTGGAAACCGATCGGTTTTCATTTGCTTCTCTCTGGGTTAACCTCGCGGTATGACCACCGAAGTGAAACAAAGCCCCAGGGAGCGGCTGCTGGAGGCGGCGGCCACGCTCACCTACCGAGACGGTGTCGGCATCGGTGTCGAGGCGCTGTGCAAGGCGGCGGGAGTGTCGAAGCGCTCCATGTACCAGCTGTTCCAGAGCAAGGACGAACTGCTGGCGGCGAGTCTGGAGCGACGCACCTCCGCCTACGTGGCGGCACTCCTGCCCGCGGCGGACGACGACCGTTCCTCCAGGGAGCGGATCCTGCACGTCTTCCAGCAGGTGGAATCGCAGTCGGGCACGCCCGAGTTCTACGGCTGCCCCTTCCTGGCCGCGCAGATCGAGCTCAAGGACCAGAGCCACCCCGCGAGCCGGGTCGCCCATCAGGTCAAGGAAAACCTGACCGCCTTCTTCCGCGCCGAGGCCGAGCGGGGCGGGGCGAGCGATCCCGGTCTGCTGGCCCGGCAACTCAGTCTGGTCTTCGACGGTGGCAGCGCCCGTGCGGGCATCGGCGCGGACCAACTGACGGGGCTCATCGCGCCCACGGTGATCACCCTGCTCGACGCGGCGGGCGTGCGCTGACGGACAGCTCCTCCGGACTTCCCTGCCGCCCGGCGTTCGGCCGGAGCCCCATGGCTGCAAGAGTGGTGCCGAGCATGCCGCAGGCGAAGAACCCTGCGGTCCGGGCGGCATCGGCACCCAGTGACAGGTGCACGGTCTCCCCGATCCTCGTCCAGCCGTCCAGGGGGAGCTCACCGATCAGGTCATCGCCCTGCGCTTCGGCGGCCGCCACGACGGCGTATCCCTGCATCTGCATCAGGAGCGTTTCGGGGCTCGTCGACATCAGCTGCGCGTAAGCGTTCGTCATGGCCTGAAGAGCCCGCTCTCCGTCTTACGCCCCGTCGGCCGCCCCCTCGAAAGCCAGGCGTGCGTCTTCCAGCTCCGCGTCAGAGCGGTGATGAAGATCGCCTTCTTGTCCGGGAAGAGCCGGAATGGATACGGCTGCATGACGCCGACCCGCCTGGCGATCGCCGCGCGGATGACGCTCTCGCGCCTCTCTCCTGCGCACTGATCCTGTCCATTCTGTCCGTCTCCTTGCTTGACTTGCATGCGGAAACCGATCGGTTTACAGTGACGGAAACTGATCGGTTTTTCAATGAGCGCGGGAGCCATGATGACGACAGATCGGCCGGTGGCACTCGTGACGGGTGCGTCATCCGGCATCGGGAAGGAAACCGCGCTCGCACTGGTCGCAGCGGGGTTCGACGTGGTCGGCACAAGCCGCGACACCTCACGCGTCACCCCGCTCGACGGTGTGACGTTCCTCGGCCTCGACGTGGCCGACGACGCCTCGGTCGCCGCGGCGGTCCAGGAGGTGAGCGAGCGGTTCGGGCGGATCGACGTCCTGGTCAACAACGCCGGTGTCGGCTCGATGGGTGCGGCTGAGGAAACCTCCGTCGAGCAAGCCCAGACCGTCTTCGACACCAATGTCTTCGGGGTGATGCGCATGGTGACGGAGGTCCTGCCGTACATGCGCGCCCAGAAACGCGGGCGCATCATCAACATCTCGTCCGTACTCGGGTTCATGCCCCAGCCGTACATGGCCGTCTATGCCGCCTCCAAGCATGCGATCGAGGGCTACTCCGAGTCCCTGGACCACGAGGTCCGGGAGTACGGCATCCGATCGCTTCTCGTCGAACCGGCCTACACGAGGACCGGATTCGAGGCCAACAGCGCGAAGCCCGACACGCCCCTGCACGCCTACGCGAAGCAGCGGCAGACCGTCGACCGCGTCATGGCGGAGGCGATCAGGGGCGGCGACGCACCCGCCGTCGTCGCCAAGGCGATCGTCGCGGCGGCGACCGACGCCAGGCCGAAGCTGCGCTACACCGCCGGCCCCACGGCCGGACGCGTGCGCACACTGCGCCGTCTCGTCCCAGCCCGGGCCTTCGACAAGCAGATCCGCAAGATCAACCGCCTGGCCGGCTGACGCGCAGGCTCACAAGGAGACGGCCACCCGGCACGACGGTCGCCGCCCACCTCCTGGGCCTTCCGAACAACTGACCCACCCCCACCAGACAGAGGACACCTTGATGCCAGAGCGCGATCCCATCCTGATCACCGGTGCCGCCGGCGAAATCGGTGGTGTGAGCCGGACGATGGTCGACATGCTGCTCGAACAAGGGCACCCGGTGCGCGCATTCGTGCGGCAGGACGACGAACGCGCGCACTCGCTCCGCCAGGCCGGGGCCGAGGTCTTCGTCGGTGACCTGCTCACCATCGCCGATGTGACCGCCGCGCTGAAGGACGTCCGGCGCCTCTACTTCAGCATGAGCCTGTCGCCGTACTACACCGACGCCGTCAGTCTGATGGCCGCGGCGGCGCGGGCTCAGGGCGACATCGAGGTGTTCGTCAACATCTCCGAGTACGAGCAGTCGTTCATGACCTTCGACAAGATGACCGCGCCGGAGGAAGAGCGGCGCGCGTGGCTCGGCGGACTCGTCGCCAACTGGTCGCCGCAGCAACGGGCCCACTGGGTCGCCGAGCAGGTGCTGGAGTGGTCCGGCCTCCCGACCGTCAACGTGCAGGCGACCTTCTTCGTCGAGAACCCCATCATGACCTGGCTGGCCCTTGGCTCACTCGCCGACGGTGAACTGCGTCTGCCCTTCGGCGACCACCGGCTCGCACCCATCGCCGGTTACGACGTCGCGGAACTGTGCGCGAAGATCCTGGCCGACCCGGCGCCGCACATCTCCAAGTCCTACGCGCTCACCGGCCCAGAGCTGAAGGACATGCACGGGATCGCAGAGGACTTCGCGGCCGTGCTGGGGCGCCCGGTCACGTATGTTCCCGAAGCCATAGAAACCTGGAACAAGACCTACGTGGACCCCAACATGTCCGCCTACCCGCACATCGCGGAGCACCTGAAGACCCTGACCCGGATCATCGGCCGCGGAGGATACGGCGGCATCACCGACGAGCTGGAAACCCTGCTCGGACGCCCGCCGAAGACCGTGCGGTGGGCTCTGGAGAACCACCCGCGCATCCGGAAGCTGGCGGCCGCCTGAGCCGCTGAGCGGCCCGGAGCAGAACAACGACGCCACGCCGGAGTCCTTGAGCCGAGGGAAGAAGCGGCGGGAGAAGGACCTCGGCCCCACCGCGATCCGCATGGTTCTGGGCGACACTGCCGGGTGTCCTCCAGGCCGCCGCCGAAGACCGCCGCCTCGCACGCAATCCCTGCCGCGCAAGTACGGTCCGCCCTCCGGCGGCTGCACCTGGCCGAGTCGCGGGTGGGCCGCCCGAGAGGGTCCTTGCCGTACGCGGAGGCTTGCCGGAGCGCCATCGCGTCCTTGTCGAGATCGGAGCCGGCCTTGGACTCCGGCAAGGAGAGGCGTTGGGGCTGTCCATGGAGGAGATCGACTTCGACGAAGAAGTGGTCCATGTCCGGCGTCAGGACAAGGTGGTGCGGACGAAGCTGTGCTTCGCGCTCCCGAAGGGCCGCAAGGTCCGTGACGTGCCCCTGCCCTCAAGCGTGGCCAAGGCCGTGCGGCAGCACACGGAGGTCTTCGCGTCGGTGCCGGTCACCATGCCATGGGACGACCCGCGCCCGGCCGAGACGCCGGTGGAGGCCGAGCATCGTCGGCCGAGGACGTACAACCTCCTCGTGACCGGGCGCGAGCGCAAGGCCATCAACCGGAACTACTTCAATTCCCACGCATGCCGCCGCGCCCCTCCCTGACCCGCTTCATCGCAGGTCAGAGAGGGTGCGGCGGCATCGTCGTATCAGATGTCCCGGAACGTCTCGATCTGCGCGCCGATCGAGTTGAGCCGTTCGGCCAGATCCTCGTACCCCCGGTTGATGACGTACACGTTGCGCAGGACGGACGTGCCCTCGGCCGCCATCATCGCGAGCAGGACGACCACGGCGGGCCGCAGCGCGGGCGGGCACATCATCTCGGCGGCCCGCCAGCGGGTCGGGCCCTCGACCAGCACCCGGTGCGGGTCGAGGAGTTGCAGGCGTCCGCCGAGGCGGTTGAGGTCGGTGAGGTAGATCGCGCGGTTGTCGTAGACCCAGTCGTGGATCAGCGTCTTGCCCGAGGCGACGGCCGCGATCGCCGCGAAGAACGGGACGTTGTCGATGTTCAGGCCGGGGAACGGCATCGGGTGGATCTTGTCGATGGGCGCCTCCAGCTTGGAGGGCCGGACGGTGAGGTCCACCAGCCGGGTGCGGCCGTTGTCGGCGAAGTACTCCGGCGTGCGGTCGTGGTCCAGGCCCATCTCCTCCAGGACCGCCAGCTCGATCTCCAGGAACTCGACGGGCACCCGGCGGACCGTCAGCTCCGACTCGGTGACGACGGCGGCGGCCAGCAGGCTCATCGCCTCGACCGGGTCCTCGGAGGGGGAGTAGTCGACGTCCACGTCGATGGTCGGCACGCCGTGCACGGTGAGCGTGGTGGTGCCGATGCCCTCGACCTCGACGCCCAGGGCCTCCAGGAAGAAGCACAGGTCCTGGACCATGTAGTTGGAGGAGGCGTTGCGGATGACCGTGACGCCGTCGTGCCGGGCGGCGGCCAGCAGCGCGTTCTCGGTGACCGTGTCCCCGCGCTCGGTCAGCACGATCGGCCGGTCCGGGCGGACGGCGCGGTCGACGACGGCGTGGTACTGCCCTTCCGTCGCCGCGATGTCCAGCCCGAACCGGCGCAGCGCGATCATGTGCGGCTCGATGGTCCGCGTACCGAGGTCGCAGCCGCCGGCGTACGGCAGCTTGAAGCGGTCCATGCGGTGCAGCAGCGGGCCGAAGAACATGATGATGGACCGCGTCCGGACGGCCGCCTCGGCGTCGATCGCCGCCATGTCCAGCTCGGCCGGCGGCACCAGTTCCAGGTCGACGCCGTCGTTGATCCAGCGGGTGCGCACGCCGATGGAGTTGAGCACCTCCAGCAGGCGGTACACCTCCTCGATGCGGGCCACCCGGCGCAGCACCGTGCGCCCCCGGTTGAGCAGGGAGGCGCACAGCAGCGCCACACACGCGTTCTTGCTCGTCTTCACGTCGATGGCGCCGGAGAGCCGGCGACCGCCGACCACCCGCAGATGCATCGGGCCCGCGTAGCCCAGTGAGACGATTTCGCTGTCCAGTGCTTCACCGATTCGAGCGATCATCTCAAGGCTGATGTTTTGGTTGCCGCGCTCGATGCGATTGACGGCGCTCTGGCTGGTGCCGAGCGCTTCGGCGAGCTGTGCCTGTGTCCAGCCCCTGTGCTGCCGGGCGTCACGGATGAGCTTGCCGATGCGTACGAGGTAGTCGTCTGCCATGGGGTTGAGGCTATCTCAGATATGAGATGGGGCCTCTTGGCGGGGTCCGTCCGGGTGAGACGCGTGAGGAACCGTCAGCGACGCCTGGCGGTACGGGTGCGGCGCCACCCGAAAGGTCCGGGCAAATCAACAGATGTCGTACGTCGTCCGGTGCTGCTGTGGGTGTGCTTCGGCCCGTGGCTGCCGCCACCGGTGGTGATGGACCAGGAACGCCGGTTGATGTTCAGGCGCACGCCGGGCAGGATCCGGAAACTCTTGCGGAACGTGAGGGGCATGTGGGCCTCCCTTCAGGGTCGGTCGGTTGCTCCCAACTCCCATCGGATACCCCCACTTGGCAAACTGATGGCACTGCGTGACCGCATCCGCTCAGGCGCAGGTCCGGCGAGGTCGTCCCGTCGCCGGCCGTCCAGGCGTCAGTGGCGGCGTCGAGGCAGGAGATCGCCGACGGCGCGAGGGCTCGGGCGCGGGGATCGCTGTCCTGTCTCAGTTCGACCTGAGGCAGCAGTGAGGGAGGGGGCCGAGGGAAACGGGACCGGCGCCGCCGGACCGCAGGGCGGCGGGTGCGCAACTCAGGCGGCGGATGCTTTTTGGACGTGTGTCTGCCGAGCGTTCTGGTGGTTTTGCGCCCAGCGGACGGCGAGAGGTGCTGCCAGGCCCGTCAGCGCGAACATGGCGCCCACGACAAACCACCCGGGGCGGCCCCAGGTGATGCAGAGCGCGATGAGCAGTCCTGGCCCGAGCGCCTCGGCCAGTCCGGCACCGAGGCCGAACACGCCCAGGTACTGGCCCGTTGCGTGCCGCGGAGCGAGGGCGAATGAAACCTCGAATCCGGCAGCGGAGTGCCATAGCTCGCCGACCGTGTGGATCACCACTGCGGTGATGAGCAGAGTTGCGGCAGCCCACGCTGGTATCCCCGCGGACAGTGAGATCAGAGAGCACGCGATGAGGAAGGCGACGCCTGCCCGGCGGTAGGCGTTTCCGCCGGCTGCGGGGGAATCGACGTTGCGGCTGGCCCGCACTTGGAACGCGACGACGATGACGGTGCCGGTGAGCATGGTGCCCGAGATGAGCCAGTGCGGGGCGGTGGTGGCGCCGACGATCCACAGTGGGATGGCCACGGTGAGAACCTTGAACTGGATGGCCATGATGCCGTCGAGAGTGGTGAGCAGCAGGTATGGGCGGTCCCGCAGGGCGATCCAGCGAGGGCCGCCGGTGGTGGAGACGGGCGTGACCGTCGGGAGGAAGACCAGGAGTGCCGCGGAGACCACGAAGGCGATCGCGTTGCTAGTGACCATGAGCTGGTAGGCGGTGAGGGTGCCCACTTGGACAACCCATCCCGCCCCCAGTGCGCCGAGGGAGATGCCGACGTTGGTCACCGCGCGGAGATAGGCCCGGAACTCCTGCGGCCGGTCCCCTCCGTAGTGCCTGATGAGTGGGGAGCGGGCGGCTGTTCCGGCTGCCTTTGCCCCGGCGGCTGCGCCGACCACGAGGACGAACGGCCAGAAGCTGTCCGCCAGCATGAAGCCGGCCGTGGCCAAGGCCTGGACGACAAGGGTGGTCGCGTAGACACCGCGGGCTCCGTGTCTGTCCGCAAGATGGCCAACGGCGATCCCCAGGGCCAGCGAGACGAATCCGGCGATCCCGAGTCCGAACCCCACCTGGCTGGCGGGCAGGTGGGCTGCCTGGGTGAAGTAGAGGACACCTGCGGTCAGATAGAGGCCGCTGCCGATGGTGTAGACGAAGTTCGAGGCGGCTAAGACGCGCTGCGGTCCGGTATCCGGCAGCAGTTGGGGCACGACTGGCTCCGCATCCAGGGCAGACAGTAAGGACCCGAATAGCTTGTTGCTTATTACTTGCAAGAGCAAGAGGGTCGCGGATCTGTTGGCCTGTCCGGTGAGAGCTCCGGTGAGAGCTCCGGCCGTCCAGCGCAGGCATACGACTGGGCGACGCCACACCCCCGGTGTTGCGTTCCCAGTGGTCGGAGGCAAGTAGACCGCGAAGTTAGTCGGTTGCGATGCCCTGGCCGTGAGCGACTAGGTTCGATGGCGGACGATCGCTCTCCGTCGGTGCCTCTCGTGTCCCGTCTCGGGTGATCTGGTCTGCTTCCGGCGTTTCGAACCGGACTGGTGGAGGGCCTGCGAGATTGACCATGCACGATGGCCAAGTGGACGTGACCACCGCAATCGCTGCGTCCTTGATCCAGGAACAGTTCCCTCAGTGGAGCGGCAAGGCGATCCAACTCCTGTCATCGACCGGGACGGTCCACGCCGTCTTCCGCATCGGGAACGACCTCTCTGCGCGTTTCCCACTGCGTCTGGCCGATGCTGCCGAGGTGCTGGCGGTTCTGGAACAGGAAGCCCAGGCGAGCGCGGAACTGGCACAGGTGTCTCGGTTCCCCGCCCCGGAACCCGTCGCCTTGGGGAAGCCTGGAGCGGGTTACCCCATGCCGTGGTCGGTCCAGGCATGGGTGCCGGGAACGGTCGCCTTTGATGCCGACCCGAGTGGGTCGGACGCCTTCGCCGAGGACCTCGAGGCCTTCATCGCGGCCCTGCGGGACGCCGAGACGCGGGGGCGGCTCTTCAGCGGCGAAGGTCGTGGCGGCGTTCTCGCTCACCACGACGACTGGATGGCGAAGTGCTTCGAGGAGAGCACGGGGCTGCTCGACGTGCCCCGGCTGCGCCAAGTGTGGGGCTCCTTCCGGGAGTTGCCACGCACGGGTGCCGACGTGATGAGCCATGGTGACTTGATTCCCGGCAATGTACTGGTCGCGGGAGACCGGCTCAGCGGCGTACTCGACACCGGGGGCTTCGGCCCGGCGGACCCCGCGCTGGATCTGGTCAGTGCCTGGCACCTGTTGCAGCCGGGCCCGCGGGACGTGCTCCGGCGGACACTGGTCTGTGACGATCTGGAGTGGGAGCGCGGCAAGGCGTGGGCGTTCCACCAGGCGATGGGTGTGGTCTGGTACTACGTCGAGAGCAATCCGGCGATGAGCGCCGTGGGGCGCCGGACACTCGACCGCATCCTGGAGTCGATGGAGTGATGCCGCCCCGATCGTAGGCCGTGACAGAGACGTTGCTTACTGGCAGCGACCCTGTGGAGGGCGGGGCTTCCCAGCTCGACGTACGGTTCCGTGAACGCCACCCCAACCGGTACGGCCATCCGGCACCCAGTACGTCCCCTCGTGCGACTAGGTTCGCCGGCAAGGAAGCGGAACGACTGGGTTCGCTGTCGAGCGCCTCGATGGATGGCAGCGGTCACGCGGGCCCGGGCATGACCAATCCGGCCCCATGTACTAGAGTTATCTCGACATCGAGATATCTGCCGAGGCGTACCGCAGCCGCCACTCCAGTAAGGCATGCCTAACTTAGCCTGACCTTAGCGGATCGGCCAAGTGGGCCCGGCGGCAGGACGCGGTGGTAAGCGCACAAAAATGAAGGAGACTGTCGTGTCGGCGAACAGCTTCGACGCCCGCAGCACGCTGCAGGTGGGCGACGAGTCGTACGAGATCTTCCGGCTGGACAAGGTGGAGGGCTCGGCCCGCCTGCCGTACAGCCTCAAGGTTCTCCTGGAGAACCTGCTCCGTACCGAGGACGGCGCCAACATCACCGCCGACCACATCCGCGCCATCGGCGGCTGGGACTCGCAGGGTCAGCCGTCGCAGGAGATCCAGTTCACGCCGGCCCGCGTGATCATGCAGGACTTCACCGGCGTGCCCTGTGTCGTCGACCTCGCCACCATGCGTGAGGCCGTCAAGGAGCTCGGCGGCGACCCGGCGAAGGTCAACCCGCTCTCCCCGGCCGAGCTGGTCATCGACCACTCCGTCATCGCCGACAAGTTCGGCACGCACGAGGCCTTCGCGCAGAACGTCGAGCTGGAGTACGGCCGCAACCGCGAGCGCTACCAGTTCCTGCGCTGGGGCCAGACCGCCTTCGACGACTTCAAGGTCGTCCCGCCCGGCACCGGCATCGTCCACCAGGTGAACATCGAGCACCTCGCCCGGACGGTCATGGTCCGCAACGGCCAGGCCTACCCCGACACCCTCGTCGGCACCGACTCGCACACCACCATGGTCAACGGCCTCGGTGTGCTGGGCTGGGGCGTCGGCGGCATCGAGGCCGAGGCGGCCATGCTCGGCCAGCCCGTCTCGATGCTCATCCCGCGCGTCGTCGGCTTCAAGCTCACCGGCGAGCTCCCCCCCGGCACCACCGCCACCGACCTCGTGCTGACCATCACCGAGATGCTCCGCAAGCACGGCGTCGTCGGCAAGTTCGTCGAGTTCTACGGCGAGGGTGTGGCGGCCACGAGCCTCGCCAACCGCGCCACCATCGGCAACATGTCGCCGGAGTTCGGCTCCACCGCCGCGATCTTCCCGATCGACGGCGAGACCATCAAGTACCTGAAGCTGACCGGCCGCAGCGAGCAGCAGCTGGCGCTCGTCGAGACGTACGCCAAGGAGCAGGGTCTCTGGCTGGACCCGAACGCCGAGCCGGACTTCTCCGAGAGGCTGGAGCTCGACCTCTCGACGGTCGTCCCGTCGATCGCCGGCCCCAAGCGCCCGCAGGACCGCATCGTCCTCGCGAACGCCGCCGAGCAGTTCAGGGCCGACGTCCTCAACTACGTCGAGGCCGGTGTCACCGGCGGTGACGACCGCAAGCCGGGCGTTCCCGCGCAGGAGAAGCCGCACGGCGTCCAGTCCCCGGTGGACGAGGCGAGCGCCGAGTCCTTCCCGGCCAGCGACGCCCCGGCCTACGGCAACGACGACAACGGCGCCGGTGCCCCGCAGCACTCCGCCGTCGTCCCCGGCGCCGGCCCGTCCCGCCCGGTCACGGTGACCGCCCCCGACGGTTCGACGTACGAGATCGACCACGGCGCGGTGACGGTCGCGGCCATCACCTCCTGCACCAACACCTCCAACCCGTACGTGATGGTCGCCGCAGCGCTCGTCGCGAAGAAGGCCGTGGAGAAGGGCCTGACCCGCAAGCCGTGGGTCAAGACCACCCTCGCCCCGGGTTCGAAGGTCGTCACCGACTACTTCGACAAGGCGGGCCTGACCCCGTACCTCGACAAGGTCGGCTTCAACCTGGTCGGTTACGGCTGCACCACCTGCATCGGCAACTCCGGCCCGCTGCCGGAGGAGGTCTCCAAGGCCGTCAACGACCACGACCTCGCGGTCACCTCGGTCCTGTCCGGCAACCGGAACTTCGAGGGCCGGATCAACCCCGACGTCAAGATGAACTACCTGGCGTCCCCGCCGCTGGTCGTCGCGTACGCCCTCGCCGGCTCCATGAAGGTGGACATCACCAAGGAAGCCCTCGGGAACGACCAGGACGGCAACCCGGTCTACCTGAAGGACATCTGGCCCTCCGAGGCCGAGGTCAACGACGTCGTGGCGAACGCCATCGGCGAGGACATGTTCAGCAAGTCCTACGCCGACGTCTTCGCGGGCGACGCCCAGTGGCAGGCGCTGCCGATCCCCACCGGCAACACCTTCGAGTGGGACCCGCAGTCGACGTACGTCCGCAAGCCCCCGTACTTCGAGGGCATGACGATGGAGACCACCCCGGTCTCCGACATCACGGGCGCCCGCGTCCTGGCCAAGCTGGGCGACTCGGTCACCACCGACCACATCTCCCCGGCCGGCGCCATCAAGGCCGACACCCCGGCCGGCAAGTACCTCACCGAGCACGGTGTGGAGCGTCGTGACTTCAACAGCTACGGCTCCCGCCGGGGCAACCACGAGGTCATGATCCGCGGCACGTTCGCCAACATCCGCCTGCGCAACCAGATCGCGCCGGGCACCGAGGGCGGCTACACCCGCGACTTCACGCAGCCGGACGCGCCCGTGTCGTTCATCTACGACGCCTCGCGCAACTACATCGAGCAGGGCATCCCGCTCGTCGTCCTCGCGGGCAAGGAGTACGGCTCCGGCTCGTCCCGCGACTGGGCCGCCAAGGGCACCGCGCTCCTCGGCGTCAAGGCCGTCATCGCCGAGTCGTACGAGCGCATCCACCGCTCGAACCTCATCGGCATGGGCGTGCTGCCGCTCCAGTTCCCCGAGGGCCAGTCCGCCGAGACCCTCGGCCTGACCGGCGAGGAGACCTTCTCCTTCACCGGCGTCGAGGAGCTGAACAACGGCACCACCCCGCGCACGGTGAAGGTCACCACCGACACGGGCGTCGAGTTCGACGCGGTCGTCCGCATCGACACCCCCGGTGAGGCCGACTACTACCGCAACGGCGGCATCATGCAGTACGTGCTGCGCAGCCTGATCCGCAAGTAAGCCGTACGGCACGGCAGTTGAGGGCCGCATCCCCGGTGACGGGGGTGCGGCCCTTCGTCGTGTTCGTCCCGAGTCATCACCCACCCTCAGGTGGAACACAGGGCTCCCCCAGCCGGCCGGGACAGGATCGGGACATGACTGGCACCTCCGGGTCTCCAACCGGCCGCGTCCACGGGCCCGTTGCCGACGACGACCGCACGCCCGCCGACGCGCTCGCCCTCGGTGTCCACCGCCGTGGACCGGGCCGCCCCACCGCGCCGACAGGAGACGGAAGATGACCAGCCGGCCGCGCCCGCCGCGCGGACTGCGCCCGCCGCGCGGACTGCGCCCGCGGTCCCTGCGTACCCGCCTGCTCCTCCTCGTCGGCGCCACCCTCGTCGTCGTGTGCGCCGCGACGGCCTGCGCCACCGCCTTCGTCCAACGCGCCTGTCTGACGGGCTACCTGGACGACCGCGTCGCCCGCGCCGCCGACCGCGGCCTGGGCAGCGCCGCACTCCGCCCCGGCGACGAGGACGACCTGTCCTTCCTCGCCGGCCACGGCAGCCCCGCCGGCCTGCTCGCCGCCCGGCTCGACGACGACGGCACGGTCAGCGCCGCGGCGGTCGTCGCCGAGGACACCCCGCCGCGCTCCCTCAGCACCGCCCAGCGGGCCGCCCTGACGGGCATCGCGCCCGACGGCTCGAAGCACACCCGGACCGTCCCCGGCCTCGGTGTCTACCGGATCACCGCGGTCGAGAGCGGCGGCACGCGCGTCCTGGCCGGGCTCCCGACGGCCGACGTCCAGCGCCTGACCGGCGCCCTGGTGAGGGCCGAGGCGGGCATCGCGGGCGCCGGACTCCTGCTCGCGGGCTGGGTGTCCGTGGTGGTCGTACGACGGCAGCTGCGGCCCCTCGGCCGGGTCGCCGCCACCGCGGCCGAGGTGTCCCGCACCCCGCTGGGCCCCGGCGAGGTCACCGGCCTGCCCCGGGTGGCCGACCACGACACCGACCCCGGCAGCGAGGCCGGCCAGATGGGCGCCGCGCTCAACCGGATGATCGACCAGGTCGAGTCCTCGATCGCCGAGCGCCGGCGCGGCGAGGAACGGGTGCGCCGCAGCGAGGAACGGATGCGGCGCTTCCTCGCCGACGCCAGCCACGAACTCCGTACGCCCCTCGCGTCCATCGCCGGATACGCGGAACTGATGAACATGGGCGCCGGCCGGATCGAGCCGGCGCAGGTCTGGCGCCGGGTGTCCGCCGAGTCGGCGCGCATGACCGGTCTGGTAGAGGGTCTGCTCCTGCTCGCCCGGCTCGACGAGGGCCGGCCCCTGCAGCGCGCCGAGGTCGACATGGCGGCGCTGGTCGCGGAGGCGGTGTGGGACGCGCGCGCCGCGGGCGGCGGCCACCACTGGCAGCTGGACCTGCGGCTCGACGCCCCCGCCCTGGTCGCCGGCGACGAGGTCCGGCTCCGCCAGCTGGTGGCCCACCTGCTGGCCAACGCGCGGATGCACACCCCGGTGGGCACGACCGTGGTGGCGTCCGTGGAGAGCACGTCCGCTCGCTGCGTGGTCCGCGTCCGCGATGACGGCCCCGGTATCCCGCCCGCCCTCCTCCCCACCGTGTTCGAGCGCTTCACCCGCGCCGACACCTCCCGCTCCCGCGCCGACGCCGCAGCGGGCGGCTCCGGACTGGGCCTCGCCATCGCCGCGGCGATCACCACGGCCCACGGCGGCCGTATCGACGTACACAGCGCCCGGGGGCGGACCGAGTTCACGATCGACCTTCCGGCGACGGCCGGCCCGGCCGCGAACGCCCCTGCGGCGGACGAACCCATGGCGGACGAACCCATGGCGGACGAACTCACGGCGGGCGAACACTCCGCGATCCAGGGCGCCCGCAGCAGATCGGCGTCGGTGTGAACACCTCCGCGTCGTGGCTTCAGGGGGACGGGTGCCCCTATGACGTCGGTCGACGGGTGACCGGGACGGGTGGCCGGCAGAGGGCGGGACGGGTGGCCGGCAGAGGATGCCGTCGGGGAGCAGCGGGACACCGCCCGCCTTGGTGACGGGTCAGGTGTGCGGGGGGCGGGAGCGACCCCTTCAAGGGCGGGTTCCGGTCCACCCCATGGGAGCGCTCCCACCCCACCTGTATCGGAAGTTAGCGCTGCGTGGCCCATTTGTAAACGGCTGGCGCACGAAGCGCGTCGCGCGCGGCCACCCGGGAACAGCGGCCTGCGCGTGTTCACGCCGGCGCTGGGCTGACGCCCGTCACGTCGGCCAGCCAGTCCAGTTGGCGGCGCACGTGCACCGCGTCGCCGCCCTCGTGGCCGTTGTACGGATAGGCGTGCATCTCCTTGCGGGGGTCCGCGCCGCTCAGCTCCCCGTACCGGTTGAAGGCGGCGTACGCCCCGCTCGGCGGGCACACCGTGTCGCGCAGGCCCACCCCGAAGTGCGCCGGGGCCTGTGCGCGCCGGGCGAAGGAGACGCCCTCCAGGTAGGAGAGCGTGCGGTACGCGGCGCGTTCGGCGCCCCGGTGGACGGACAGGTAGGCGGTGATCTCGCCGTACGGGGTCGCGTCGGTGAGGTCCAGGGCGCGCCGGATCCCGCACAGGAAGGGGGCGGTGACCGCCACCGCCGCGAGGTCCGGGACCAGTCCCGCGACGGCCAGGGCGAGCCCGCCGCCCTGGCTGTTGCCGACGGCGGCGGTGCGCTCCGCGTCCACACCCGGCAGCGCGCGCACGGCGGCCACCGCGCGGACCGCGTCCGTGATCAGCCGGCGGTGGTGGTGGTCGCGCGGGGCGAGCAGGCCGCGTACCGCGGGGCCCGGTCCGCCCGGCGCGTCCGCGTGCGGGTCCGGGGTGTCGCCGCCGCAGCCGTACTGGTCGCCCTGACCCCGGTTGTCCATCAGCAGATGCGCGTATCCGGCGTTCACCCAGGTCAGCCGCTCGTGCGGCAGCCCGCGCCCGCGCCCGTAGCCGGCGTACTCGACGACGGCCGGCAGCGGTTCGCCCGCCCCTGCCGTGAGGGTCCCCCCGTTCGAGCGACGCCGGGAGCGGGGGAGGCTGAACCAGGCCCGCACCGGGTCGCCGGCGAAGCCGCGGAAGGTCACGTCCCAGGTCTGGGTCAGCCGCAGGCCGGTCGACACGGGCCGCACGGACAGCACCGGGTCCGTCCGCGCGGCCTCCCGCAGGGTGGCGAGCCAGAACGCGTCGAAGTCCGCGGGCTCTTCCAGGTCCGGTCGGTACTGCTCGAGTTCCTTCAGCGGCAGGTCGAACGCGGGCACGGGGACACCTCACAGCGTCAACGGGGCGGCTCGTTCCGATCGTTGCGGTCGCCGGTCGGAAAGTTCTGATGTCGCCGCGCCGATCCCTTCATCTCTTCCACCCTCGTCCTGGCGTGAATCCAGGCTGACGGAGTCGCGTCCCGGCCCAACCGCCCCGTCGGCAGTGCCCATTGACACCGCTTTCTACTGCCCCTAAGTTGCCGCGAAGTTACCGGTAAGCGCTCGAAAGTTTCGGTTCCGCGTCCCCCCACGGGAGGCCCGAGCATGAGCACGTCCACCACATCGGCCCCACCACCGGGCATCGAGGACCCGCCACCGGCCAGAGCCGCACCCCGCCGCCGTCCACGGACGCCCGCGCGCACCGGGTGGCGGCGGGCGCTGCGCCGGGACTGGCAGCTGTACTCGCTGGTCGTGCTGCCGCTGCTGTTCCTCCTCGTCTTCCGCTACCTGCCGATGGCCGGCAACGTGATCGCCTTCCGGCGCTTCGAGCCCGGCGGTTCGATCTTCGGCGAGCAGTGGGTGGGGCTGCGCTATGTGCGCATGTTCCTCACCGACCCCACGTTCTGGCAGGTGTTCCGCAACACCCTGTGGCTCGGCGGGCTCACGCTCCTCTTCTGCTTCCCGATCCCGATCGTGCTGGCCCTGCTGCTCAACGAGGTGCGCCGGCGCTCCCTGAAGCGGTTCGTGCAGTCGGTGTCGTACCTTCCGCACTTCCTGTCGATCGTGATCGTCGCGGGCATCACCCTCCAGATGCTCGCCACGGACGGCCCCGTCAACCACGTCCTGGGCTGGTTCGGCCACGAGCCGATCCGCTTCATCCAGGAACCGGAGTGGTTCCGCGCGATCTACGTCGGCTCGGAGATCTGGCAGACCGCCGGCTGGGGCACGATCCTCTACCTCACCGCGCTCACCACGATCGACGAGGACCTGTACGAGGCCGCGCGCATCGACGGCGCCAACCGCCGGCAGCAGATCTGGCACGTCACCCTGCCCGGCATCCGCCCCACCATGATCACGCTGCTGATCCTCAACATCGGCACGTTCCTGGCGGTCGGCTTCGAGAAGGTGCTGCTGCTGTACAACCCGCTGACCTACCAGACCGGTGACGTGATCTCCACGTACCTCTACCGGACCGGAGTCGAGTCCAACAGCTTCAGCTACGCCGCCGCGATCGGCCTGTTCGAGGCGGTCATCGGCCTGGTGCTGATCATCTCCGCGAACCAGCTCTCGCGCCGCACCGTCGGGACGAGCCTGTGGTGAGCCTGCTCTCTGGGCGCCCCGAGCGCCCGCGTACCTCCGTCGACCAGCCGACCCGCGGCTACCGCGTCTTCCAGGGTGTGAACGGGGTGATCCTCACCCTGGTCGTGCTGGTCACCCTGTACCCGTTCGTCAACATCATCGCCCGCTCCTTCAGCGCAGAACGCCAGATCCGGGCCGGTGAGGTGACCCTGTGGCCCAAGGGGTTCAACCTCACCACGTACAGGATCGTGCTGGAGGACGCGATGTTCTGGCGCAACTACGGCAACACCGTGCTGTACACGGTGGTCGCCACCACCGTCGCCATGGTCCTGACCACCTGTTACGCCTACGTCCTGTCGAAGAAGGACCTCAAGGGGCGCGGCGCGCTCGTCGGTGTCGCCGTGTTCACCATGTTCTTCACCGGCGGGCTGATCCCCAACTACCTCCTGATCACCAACCTCGGCCTGAAGAACAGCGTCTGGGCGATCGCGCTCCCCAACGCGATCAGCGTCTTCAACCTGCTGGTGATGAAGGCCTTCTTCGAGAGCCTGCCGAGCGAGCTGGAGGAGGCCGCGCAGATCGACGGCCTGAGCACGTACGGCGTGCTGCTGCGGATCGTGCTGCCGCTGTCCAAGGCGGTCGTCGCGACGATGGTCCTGTTCTACTCGGTGTCGTTCTGGAACTCCTGGTTCGGAGCCTTCCTCTACATGGACCGGACCGAGCTGATGCCGGTCACCGTCTATCTGCGCAACCTCATCTCGGGCGCCACCGGCGGCGGCAACGCCGGCGCCGGCACGGAGCAGCTCAGCCAGGTCGGGGCGAACATCCAGGCGGTCACCATCGTGCTCACCGCCCTGCCGATCCTCTGCGTGTACCCGTTCGTCCAGCGCTACTTCGTCTCGGGCGTGATGCTCGGCGCGGTCAAGGGCTGACCGCCGCACCCGACGGCCCTCCAACCCGCCCAGGAACAAGGGAGTTCCCGTGAAGAACGCAGGACAGAACACCGGTCAGCTGTCGCGACGCCAGCTCCTGTCCGCGGCCGGCTTCGCCGGCCTCGCCGCGCTCACCGGCTGCGGCAGCGGCGACGACGGCGGGGACGGCAAGGACCTGTCGAAGAAGCAGAACGGCGCGATGAAGGAGTACCGGACCGGGCAGCAGTTCAAGGCGGCCAAGCCGCTGTCCTTCTCGCTCCTGCACAACAACAACCCGGTCTACCCGACGAAGAGCGACTGGCTGTTCTGGAAGGAGGTCACCCGGCGCACCGGGGTCACCCTGGAGCTCGTGGACGTCCCTCTGGTGGACTACGAGAAGAAGCGCAGCGTGCTGATCGGCGCGGGCGACGCCCCGCTCCTGATCCCCAAGACGTACCACCCCTCCGAGGTCGCCTTCGTGTCCTCCGGCGCGATCCTGCCCGTCAGCGACTACACGCACCTGATGCCCAACTTCCGGGCCAAGGTGAAGAAGTGGAGGCTGGAGCCGGAACTCGACTCCTTCCGCCAGTCCGACGGCAAGTACTACCTGCTGCCCGGCCTGCACGAGAAGGCCAGGTCCGGCTACTCGCTGTCGTTGCGCACGGACGTCCTGGACCGGCTCGGCCTGTCCCTGCCCACCACCTGGGACGAGGTGTACGACGTCTTCACGGCGCTCAAGCGGGAGTACCCCGACCGCTACCCCCTCTCCGACCGCTGGAGCACCAACACCCCGTACCCCGTGGCCGCCCTGCTCAGCTACCTCGGCCAGGCGCACGGCGTCCGGGCCGGCTGGACGTACGACAACATCAGCTTCGACCCGGACGCGAAGGAGTTCGTGTTCACCGGCGCGACCGACGGCTACCGCCAGACGGTCGAGTACCTGAGACGACTGGTCGCCGACAAGCTGATGGACCCGGAGAGCTTCACCCAGACCGACGACGCCGCGGTGCAGAAACTGCTGGGCGGGAAGTGCTTCGCGATCAGCGCCAACCCGCAGGAGCTGGTGCAGAACTACCGCTACAACCTGGAGAAGCAGGTCGAGGGCGCGAAGATCGAGATGATCCCGGTGCCGGTCGGACCGGCCGGCCCGGTGGTGCTGGGCGGTGCCCGGCTGGAGAACGGCGTCATGATCTCCAGCAAGGCCCTCAAGAGCGACCGCTTCGTCGCGATGATGCAGTTCGTGGACTGGCTGTGGTACTCGGACGAGGGCCAGAGACTCTGCAAGTGGGGCGTCGAGGGCGTCACGTACACCCGGTCCGGCGGCCGGTACCAGCTCAAGTCCGGCATCAGCCTGATGGGCTCCGACCCGGACGCCCCCAAGGACCTCCAGAAGGACTACGGCTTCTTCAACGGCGTCTTCACCTACGGCGGCAGCTGGGACCTGGTGTCCTCGTCGTTCAGCCCGGACGAGCAGAGGTTCCAGGACGCGATGGCCCAGCGCGAGGCGCTGCCCGTCGACCCGGCGCACCCGCTGCAGTCCGTCGAGCAGGAGCAGGCGTCGCTGTGGGACACACCGCTGCGGGACCACGTCACGCAGAACACCCTCAAGTTCGCCCTCGGCAAGCGCCCGCTGTCCCAATGGGACTCCTATGTCAGCGAGTTGAAGGCGAAGAACATGCAGCAGCTCGTCGACATGCACAACAAGGCGTACGACCGCTTCCGGAAGGAGAACGGGTGATCCGCGTCCCCGCCGAGCCGAGCGGCCGGTTCCCCGACGCCTGGCGCCACTGCGTCGGCACCGGCCGCCTCGACCTCGCGCTGCGCCGCGACTACCAGGACTCCCTCGCCCTGATCCAGCGCGAGATCGGGTTCCGGCACATCCGGGGACACGGGCTGCTCAGCGACGGCATGGGCGTGTACCGGCCCTACACGTGGCAGGGCACCCGCCAGGTCCGGTACTCCTTCACCTACGTCGACCAGGTCGTCGACGCGTACCTCCAGCTCGGCATCCGGCCCTTCCTCGAACTCGGTTTCATGCCCGCCGAGCTGGCCTCGGGTGACCGGACGGTGTTCTGGTGGCGGGGCAACGTCACCCCGCCCCGCTCGCACCGGGAGTGGGCCGCTCTGGTCCGCGCCACGCTCGCCCGTCTCGTCGGCCGCTACGGCCTCGACGAGGTGCGCACCTGGCCCATCGAGGTGTGGAACGAGCCCAACCTGCCCGACTTCTGGGCGGACGCCGACGAGGCGGCCTACCACCGGCTGTACGAGGTGACCGCGCACGCCGTGAAGTCGGTCGACCCGCGGCTGCCGGTCGGCGGTCCGGCCCTGTCGCCGGGCGCGGACGACTGGCTGGAGCGGTTCGCCGAGTTCGCCGAACGCCGCGAGGTCCCCGTCGACTTCGTGTCCCAGCACGCCTACACCTCCGGTCCCGCCCAGCACGTCCCCTTCGGCACGCACCAGACGCTGGCCCCGGCGACGTCCCTGCTCGACCAGTTCGCCGCGGTCCGGGACCGCCTCAAGGGCACCCGGCTGGCCGGACTCCCCGTCCACATCACCGAGTTCAACTCCTCCTACCGGCCGGACAACCCCGTCCACGACACCGCCTTCCACGCCGCCTACCTGGCGCCGGTCCTCGCCGCCGGCGGCGATCACGCCGACTCCTTCTCGTACTGGACGTTCAGCGACGTGTTCGAGGAGACCGGCATCCCCACCGCGCTCTTCCACGGGGGCTTCGGCCTGCTCACCCACCGCCAGGTGAAGAAGCCGGCCTTCCACCTGTACGCGTTCATGGCCCGCATGGGCACCGACCTGCTCGCCCGCGGCGACGGCCACCTGGTCACCCGGCACACCGACGGCCGGGTCACCGTCCTCGCCTGGGCGCCCGTCGACCCGAGCGGCGGGACGGCCGGGCCCGAGCGGCACCGCCTGCGCCTGTCGGTCCCGGTGGGCGCAGGCACAGGCGCAGGCACAGGCGACGGCGAGGCCTTCGTCCGCCGCTCCACCGTGGACGAGGAGCACGGCAACGCCCGGACAGCCTGGCAGCGGATGGGCAGCCCGCTCTCGCCCCGGCCGTACCAGCTGGACGTCCTGCACGAGGCGGCGGAGCCCGCCCGCCGGCACCTGCGGCTGCCGGTCGAGGACGGCCGGGTGGACCTGGACCTCACACTCACCCGCCACGAGGTCACCCTCGTGGAGGTGACCCCGGTCGACGAGGAGGCCCCGTCCTGGTGGGACGAGCGCCGGCTCCTCGGACAGGAGGCCGCAGGGTGAGCGCACGGCAGGCCACCGCCTTCGGCGACGGCCCCCTCTCCCGTGCCGCCGCGCTGATCCACACCGTGGTCACCGTCGAGGTCCTGCTGCTCGCCGCCGCCTCACCGGGCCTGGCCGCACTGCTGCTGGTGGGGACCGACCCGGCCAACCTCCCCCTGGCCGCGCTGTGCCTGCTGCCCCTCGGCCCGGCCCTGTCCGCCGCCCTGTACGCCCTCCACCACCGCGACCGCGACCTGACCGACCTGCACCCGGCCCGCGCCTACTGGCGCGGCTGGCGCCTCAACGCGCTCCCGGCCCTGAAGCTGTGGACGCCGCTGCTCGCCTGGCTGACCGTGATCGCCTTCACCCTGACCCACTTCTCCGCCACCGGCCTGCCCGGCTGGTGGGCGGTGCTGCTCGCGGGCATCGGCGCCGCCGCCCTGCTCTGGGGCGCGCACGCGCTGGTGCTCACCTCGCTGTTCGCGTTCCGCGCCCGGGACACCGCCCGCCTCGCCGGGTACTTCCTGCTCCGGCACGGCCGCGCCACCCTCGGCGCCGCCTCGCTGTTCGTCCTGGCCGCCGCCGGGACCGCCCTGCTGACCGAGGCCCTGCCCGCCCTGCTGGCCGCTCCGCTGCTGCTGTCCCTGCTGCACAGCAGCCGCCCGGTGATCGCCGAGACCCAGGAGGACTTCACGATATGACACCGCCCCGCACCCTGAAGATCCCCTACGGCGGCGACTACAACCCCGAGCAGTGGCCGCAGGAGGTCTGGGACGAGGACCACCGCCTGTTCACCCGGGCCGGCATCGACACCCTCACCGTCGGCGTCTTCACCTGGTCCCTCACCCAACCCGCCGAGGACACCCACGACTTCACGGTCCTCGACCGCGTCCTGGACCGGGCCGCCGCCGAGGGCCGCCGGGTCTGCCTGGCCACCGGCACCGCCGCCGTCCCGCCCTGGCTCGCGAAGCGGTACCCCGAGGTCAACCGCACCGACTTCGAGGGCCGCCGGCACCGCTACGGCCAGCGCCACAACTTCTGCCCCAGCTCACCGGCGTACCGGCGCCTCTCCACGGACCTGGCGGCACGCCTGGCCGAACGGTACGCGCGGCACCCCGCGTTGCTCGCCTGGCACATCAACAACGAGTACGGCGGCGCCTGCTATTGCGACCTGTGCGCCGACGCCTTCCGGGACTGGCTGCGGGAGAAGTACGCCACCCTCGACGCCCTCAACGAGGCCTGGTGCACCACCTTCTGGTCCCACCGCTACACCGACTTCGGCGAGATCGAACCGCCGAACGCCCTCACCGAGCACTGGCGCGGCCCCGACCACACGGCCTTCCAGGGCACGACGCTCGACTACTTCCGCTTCACCACCGACGCCCTGCTCGGCTGCTTCCTCGCCGAGAAGGAGGCGATCCGCGCCCACGACCCGGACACCCCCGTCACCACCAACTTCATGGGCATGTTCCGCCCCCTCGACTACCACCGCTGGGCACCGCACCTCGACTTCGCGTCCTGGGACAGCTACCCGCCCCTGGACGCCCCGCCCACCTGGCCCGCCCTCGCCCACGACCTGATGCGCGGCCTCAAGGACGGCGCCCCCTTCTGGCTGATGGAGCAGACCCCGTCCACCACCGCCTGCCGTGACGTCAACCCGCTCCGGCGCCCGGGCGAGCTGCGCCTGGCGACCTTCCAGGCGATAGCCCACGGAGCCGACGCGGCCCTGTACTTCCAGATGCGCGCCTCGCGCGGCGCCTGCGAGAAGTACCACGGCGCGGTGATCGGCCACGCGGGCCGCGACGACACCCGCGTCTTTCGCGAAGCAGCCGATCTGGGACGGGAGCTGGAGCTCCTCGGGAACGCGAGCCTCGGCGCCCGCACCCCCGCCCGCACCGCCCTGCTCTTCGACTGGGACAGCTGGTGGGCCCTGGAGATCTCCGACGGCCCCTCCCGCCTCGTCCGCTACCAGGACACCGTCCACGCCTACTACCGGGCCGCCCGCGAAGCCGGCGCCGACGTGGACGTGATCCCGCAGACCGCCGGCCTCACCCCGTACGACGTGGTGCTCGCCCCCGTCCTGCACATGGTCAAGGGCGACCTGGCCACCCGCCTCGAAGCGGTCGCCGCACGCGGCGGCACGGTCCTGGCCACCTTCCTCTCCGGCCGCGTGGACGAACACGACCGCGCCTTCCTCACCGACGTCCCCGGCCCGCTCGCCCCGCTCATGGGCATCCGCGTCGACGAATGGGACGCGCGCCCACCGGACTTCGTCCAACCCGTACAGCTGGGGGATTCGGCCTACGAGGCCCGGCTCGTCTTCGAGATCGTGCAGCCGCGCGGCGCCGAACCCGTCGCCACGTACGGCGCCGACTTCTACGCCGGCACCCCGGCCGTGACGCGCCACCGCCACGGCGGAGGCGAGGCCTGGTACGTGGCCACCGCCCTCGACCAGCCGGGCGTCGACGAGGTCGTACGCCGTGTCCTGGCCCGGCACGACCTGCTCGGCCCGTACGCCGGCCGGCCCGCCCTGGAGACCGCCACGCGCGTCGCCCCCGACGGGGCCCGCCTCCTCTTCCTTCTCAACCACGCTCCCGAGGCGGCCCGCCTGACGGTCCACTCCACCGCCACCGACCTGCTGACCGGCAAGCACGTCGAGCAGGGCGAGCCGCTGACCCTCGACCCGCTCGGCACGGCGATCCTGCGCACTCAGTAGATGCGCCGCCCCTGTGCGTCGGGCACCCCCGACTTGCGGAAGAAGTAGCTGTTGACCTGATCGCGCCACTCGCGGGCGCTGCGGACCTGCTCCTCGTACCGCTCCGCGACCCGCGCGTGGCGCGCCGGATCCACGAGGTCCGCGAGGGAGGCCCACACCTCACGGGCCGCCTCCACCTCCGCCACACCCTCGAAGTGCGTGTCGTAGATGTGCTGGATCACCGTCTTCCCGCTGTGGAGTACATGGCCGTACGCCATGTGGTGGAAGAACAGCAGCAGCTCGTCCGGGCAGGTGTCCGGCGACTCGTACACCTCGGCCCAGGGCGTGGCGTACTGCGCCGCGTATCCCGTCCCGGTCGCCGCGCTCCGGTCGACACCGACGCCGTCCCGGTCGGCGAAGTGGTACGTGCCCCAGGGGCTGTACTCGTAGCCGTCAACGCTCGGCCCGTAGTGGTGCCCCGGCTGCACCATGAACCCCACACCGAGCGGGGCGGTGTACTTCTCGTAGGTCCGCCAGGACCCGTCGAGCACGGCGTGCAGCCCGGCCGTCAGCCGCGCGGGGTCGGCGCTCGCGTCGGGGGTGAAGGCGAGCCGGATCCACTCGTCGAGGACGTCCACCGGATCCGCGTCCGGACGCCAGGCCAGCCGCCCGAACGTGTACAGGTTGGCCTGGGCGAGGGGATGCCCGGTCAAGAACGGGTCGTCGCCGACGTTGGACACCGCCACCAGACCGCCCAGGGCCGCCGACCCGACCGGCGCCTTGCCGTCCGGCCGGAACCGCAGCACCTCGCTCCACATCGGACCCAGCCAGCACACGTGCCGCTGCTGTCCCGTGTACTCCTGGGTGGCCTGCACCTCCACCGCCAGCCGGGTCCGTTCCATCGCCCCGATCAGCGGTGACACCGGCTCGCGCACCTGGAAGTCCAGCGGACCGTGCTTCACCTGGAGCACCGCGTTCGGGGCGAACTCCCCGTCCAGCGGCGTGAAGTGGTCGCAGGCGGCCCGCGCCCGGTCCGTGGACCGGTCCCGCCAGTCCTGGCGGTGGTCGTAGACGAAGGCCCGCCAGTGCACGGTCCCGCCGTACGGTTCCAGCGCGGCGGCCAGCAGGTTCGCCCCGTCGGCATGACTGCGGCCGTACGCGAACGGGCCGGGCTGTCCCTCCGAGTCGGCCTTCACCACATACCCGCCGAAGTCCTCGATCTCCTCGTACACCCGCCGGGTCGCCTCGGCCCACCACGCCCGCACGCCCTCGTCGAGCGGATCGGCCGTGGACAGTCCGCCGAGAACCACCGGCGCGGCGAAGGTGACCGACAGATGCGTACGGATCCCGTACGGCCGCAACACGTCCGCGAGCGCGGCGACCTCACCGATCCGGTCCGTGAGCAGGTGCGCCTCGGTCTCGTGCACGTTGACGTTGTTCACGGCCACGGCGTTGATCCCGCACGCCGCCAGCAGCCTGCCGTACGCCCGCACCCGGTCGAGCTCGCCGCGCGCCCGGCCCTGCGCCCAGAACAGCGACCCGCCGGCGTAGCCGCGCTCCACCTGCCCCATGACCGGGTGCACGGCCACGTTGTCCCAGTGGTCCAGCATCCGCAGCGCGAGGGCCGGCCGGTGCGCCTGCGGCGGGCGTGCACCACGGAAGGCGTCCTCGCCGAGCCGGACGACATGGAAGAACCCGTACAGGAGTCCGGCCGGTCCCGACGCGGTGACGGTCGTACGGCCGGCCTCGCGCCCGTGGGTGAACGCCTCCGAGCTGTCGGTGCCGGTCAGCTCCAGCACGAGGTCGTACGACGTGCCGGGGCCCGGCTCGGGGGCGCGGTCCACACGACCCCCGAACCGGGCGCAGGCACCCGTCACTTCACCGTGCACCGTCTCCACCAGCGGACCCGGTCCCCGGATCAGCGTGCGCCGGCTGCCGACCGCCCGGAAGGCGGCGGGCGGCAGCCACGCGGGGTCGACACCGTCGGGCAGGACGGGCACGGGAAGCGCCATGGGACTCCCAACTCCGTTGCTCAGGCGAGCAGTTCGACCTCCGCCACGGTCGCCGTGCCGTCGAGGACCAGGCGGTACCTCTCGTACGTACCCGGCGACCCCACGGTGAACGCCCGGGTCTGCCGGTCCCAGGCGAAGGACTGCCCGGAGCGTTCGTCGAGGGTCTTCCACGTGGTCCCGTCGGCCGAACCCTGGAGCCTCCAGCCGGCCGGCGCCTTCGTACGGTCCGCCGACGACGTCAGCGTGTACTGCACCGCTCTCGCCTCCCCGGCGACCGGCAGTTCGACCTCGGCCACCAAGCCCTCGGTGGCCGACGTGTTGTCGAACAGGGCGCCTTCACCGCTCAGCACGTCCGCCCTCGGCGTCGGCACCTTGTCGTCCTGGGTGATCGACACGGGGGCCGCCTTCTTGCCGGTGCCCCACGAGGAGGGCCTCGGCCCCATGTCGAAGTCCAGGACCCCGCCCTTCGCCAGCAGCGAGTGGGGGAGCGAAGTCGACGCCCAGGAGCGGCCGTTGACCTTCAGTCCCTGCACGTACACGTTCTTCGCGCTGTTCTTCGGGGCCCGGACGACGAGGTCCTTCCCGTTCTCCAGATGGACCGTCGCCTTGGTGAACAGCGGGGAGCCCACGGCGTAATCACCGCTGCCCATCACCAGCGGGTAGAAGCCCAGTGCGGAGAAGAGGAACCAGGCCGACTGCTCGCCGTTGTCCTCGTCGCCGTGGTAGCCCTGCCCGATCTCGCTGCCGGTGTAGAGCCGCGCCAGCACCTCGCGGACGTTCTTCTGCGCCTTCCAGGGCTGGCCGGCCGCGTCGTACATGTAGTTCACGTGATGCGCGACCTGGTTGGAGTGGCCGTACATGCCCATCCGGACGTCCCGCGCCTCCGTCATCTCGTGGATGACCCCGCCGTAGGAGCCGACGAAGTCCGGCGAGGCCGTCTCCGGGGTGGCGAAGTACTCGTCGAGCTTCTCCGCGAGCCCGCTGCGGCCGCCGTACAGGTTGGCCAGTCCCCGGCTGTCCTGCGGGGCGGTGAAGGCGTAGCCCCAGCCGTTGGTCTCGGTGTAGTCGTGGCCCCACACGCGCGGGTCGTACGTCGAGGACTCGACCCGCCAGTCGCCCTTGGCGTCCCGGCCCTGGAAGAACCCGGCCTCGGAGTCGAACAGGTTGACGTAGTCCCGTGCCCGGTCGAGGAAGTACGCGGACTCCTCCTGGTAGCGCTTCTCACCGGTCTTCTTGTACAGCGCCTGGCCCATCTTCGCGATGCCGTAGTCGTTGAGACAGCCCTCCAGCGCCCACGACAGGCCCTCGTGCGTGTCGGTGCTGGTGTAGCCGAGGAAGGGTGAGGTGGCCATCCCCTTGCGGCCCACACCGGACGACGGAGGCACGACGGTGGCGTTCTTCACGGCCGCGTCGTACGCCGACCTGGCGTCGAAATCGACGCCCTTGACGTACGCGTCCGCGAACGCCACGTCCGAGGAGGTGCCCGTCATCAGGTCCGCGTACCCGGGCGAGGACCAGCGCGAGGTCCAGCCGCCGTCCTTGTACTGCTGCACGAACCCGTCGGCCATCTCGCCCGCCTGCCCTGGTGTCAGCAGCGAGTACGCGGGCCAGGTCGTCCGGTAGGTGTCCCAGAAGCCGTTGTTGACGTACACCTTGCCGTCCACGATCTTCGCGCCGGTGTGCGTCGGGGTGTCCGGGCCGGGCATCGGCGAGAACGGCGAGGCATACCGGAACGTCGAACCGACCTTCTCGAAGCCGGAGTTGGGGTACAGGTAGAGCCGGTACAGGCTGGAGTACAGCGTGGTCAGCTGGTCCGGCGTCGCGCCCTCCACCTCCACCTTGCCGAGGATCCTGTCCCACGCCTTCTGGGCACGGGACTTGACCTTCTCGAAGGAGGTGCCGTCCGGGATCTCCTGGCGCAGGTTGTCCTTCGCCTGGTCGAGGCTGATCAGCGAGGTCGCCAGGCGCAGGGTGACGGTCCGGTCGTCGCCGGCGTCGAAGCGCAGGTGCCCCTTGACGCCGTTGGAGGCACCCTCCGTCACCGGCTTGTCGAACACGCCGTACACGAAGAGCCGGGTGGCACCGGTCGACAGCCCAGACTTCACGTCCGAGTACCCCGTGACGACACCCGCCGCCTTGTCGAGCGTCAGCCCCGCCTGGTCGGTCACGTTGTCGAACAGGACGCTCGCGTCGTCGCCCGGGTAGGTGAAGCGCAGCACGGCCGCGTGATCGGTCGGCGCCATCTCCGCCTTGAGCCCGTTCTCGAACCGCACCCCGTAGTAGTACGGCCGCGCGGTCTCGTTCTCGTGCCGGAAGGCCAGCTCCCGGGCCTCACGCCCCGTGTCCGGGATGCCGGACACGGCCGACGGCATCACCTGGAAGGTCTGCCGGTCGCCCATCCACGGGCTCGGCTCGTGGCTCGCGCTGAACGCCTGAATGGTCGGCAGGTTGTCCGCGTTGTTGGCCCGCGCGTAGTCGTACAGCCAGCTCAGCGAGGACGCGTTGGTCACCGGCGTCCAGAAGTTGAAGCCGTGCGGGACCGCCGCCGCCGGGACGTTGTTGCCGCGCGAGAAACCGCCGCTGGAATTGGTGCCCCGGGTGGTCAGCGCGTAGTCCGACAGATGGGCCTTCGGCTTCTCCGGCGCGGCCCGCTCGATGGTCACGTCGTCCAGCCAGCCCCGGAACTTCGCCGGGCCCTTGGGGGAGTCGTACGCCACCAGGATCCGGTCGACGCTCTTCCCGGCCGCGACCGATCCGATCCGCGAGGCCACGTGGTTCCACTGGTTGACGTAGAGCACCTTGGCGGCGCCCTGCCCGCGCGGCGACAGCGCGAACCCGTGCTGGTCGGTGGCGCGCAGGTCGCTCAGATACGTCCCGTCGGTGAAGGCCAGGTCGACCGAGACGTTCGTGGCGTCGTAGTCCCGGTCCCCGTCGGCCATCGACGGGAAGATCCGGTACGACAGCCGGGTGTCCCGGCCGACCGCCACGTCCACGTCGAAGACCTTGTTGTACGAGTACGCCCGCCCGTTCGCCGTATGCCGTCCGGCGTAACGCAGGGCCCTCTTTCCGGTGAATCCGGCACCCGCCTTCGCGGTGGGGGAACCGCTCGGGCCGCGGTCCACCAGCGAGAGCATGTCCTGCGGGACGGGGCCTTCGCCGCCGCCCGTGGAGAACTGGACGTCGGCGAGCTGGAGGACGCCGTCGGCGCCGTTGTTCCCGGTGACGTCCAGCCGGAAGTGCCGGTACTCGGCGGCGGCCTGTTCGGGAAGGTCGTACGTCTTCGTCTGGAACCGTTCGGAGAAGGACTCGCCGGAGCGGGTGTCCAGGGTCTTCCAGTCCGTGCCGTCGGCGGAGCCCTTGAGGGTCCAGTCCTTCGGGTCGCGCCCCGCCGCGTCGTTCGCCGAGGTGAGCGCGTACCGGACGACCTTGGCCGGCGTGTCCAGGTCGAACTCGGCCCAGCCGGTCGCCGCGAAGGTCAGCCACTTGGTGCTCGGTTCGCCGTCGACGAGGTTCTCCTTCACCTCGCCGCCGCCGGTGTTCTCGCCGCTCGCCCGGACGTCGGTGACATGGTCGGTCACATTGCCCGGGATGCCGGTGCTGTAGCCGCCGTCGACGCCCGAGGCCCGCCGGGAGCCGTCCGGAGCCGTGTCGACGGTGTTGAGCCAGTCGGGTGCCGGATCCTCCGCCTCGAACGAGGACGCGAACTCCCGGTCGGCGGCCGCGGGTGCCTCCGGCAGGGCGACCGCGGCGCCCTGCGAACCCACCGCCAGAGCGAAGGCGGCCGTCACGACCACGACCGCCGGACTCCGTCTGTGCCGAGCTCTGTGCTGCTGCATACGCGAGCACCCTCCCTGCGCTGCTGCGGACAACGTTGTCAACTTCTCTGCGCAAGGATCAGTTGTGTCTCAAGTGGACAGTGATGTCAAGGGTGTTGACTGCGGCATTCGGGCCCTATGTGAGGAATTTTTCCGGCAAGGGGCCCACCGGCCACTGATATTTCCGTGAGGTCTCAACTCGGAAAAGACAAGTGGCCAACCTTGCATTCGATCTTGCTCGGCTGGCCAGAAGTGGACTATACCTGTCGACGATTCACACCACGCGTCCTTCACGATCCACTTCGTGCCGCACACTGATCCACACTTCCTGCACGACCCTGCTTGACCTGACCGCGGTGCCCGGGAGGATCCGGTACACCGCCTGAGTCCTGGAGAAGGCGAGGACTTGAGCATGGGATCCACTTCCGCCGAGAACAACGGCACCGGTGGCGTCGGCCGCCGCGATCTGATCAAGCGGTCCGCCGCGCTGGGCCTGATCTCCGTGCCCACGATGAGCTTCCTGTCCGCGTGCGCCAGCAGTGGCGGCGACGACAGCGGGGACAAAGCCAAGGCGGGCAAGAAGACCGCCAAGAACCCCCTGGGCGTGAACGAGACCGCCCAGCTGGAATTCGTCCTGTTCGACGGCGGTTTCGGCAAGGAGTACGCCGAGGACGCCGTGAAGATCTACGAGAAGAACTTCACCGGCGCCAAGGTGAAGTTCTCCGCCACCCAGAAGATCCAGTCCACCCTCCAGCCCCGCTTCAACCAGGGCACCCCGCCCGACCTCATCGACAACTCCGGTGCCGAGCAGATGGACATGGGCGTCCTGGCCGCCAAGAACCAGCTCGCCGACCTCACCCCGCTGCTCGACGCCCCGTCCTACGACGACCCGGCCAAGAAGGTCCGCGACACGCTGCGCCCCGGCATCGTCGAGATGGGCCAGCTCGACGGCGACCCGGTCTGGATCATGTACTACGCCTACACGGTGTACGGCGTCTGGTACTCGCAGAAGGCCCTGGACTCGCTCGACGAGCAGTATCCGCAGACCTGGGACCAGATGCTCGCGGTGTGCGCGAAGGCCAAGAAGAAGGGCATGGCGGGCTGGACGTACGCGGGCAAGTACCCGTACTACCTCCCCTTCTCGCTCTACCCGATGATCGGCAAGGTCGGCGGCGTGGAGGTGCTGGACGCGATCGACAACCTGGAGCCGAACGCCTGGAAGCACCCGGCGGTCAAGGCCTGTTTCGACGCCTACTACGAACTCCAGCAGAAGGGCTATGTGCTCAAGGGCACCCCCGGTCTGGACCACATCCAGTCGCAGACCGCGTGGGCCAAGGGCAAGGCGCTGTTCATCCCGAACGGGTCCTGGGTGGAGAACGAGTCGGCGAACGTCATGCCGGCCGACTTCGACCTCGCCGTCTCCGCGCCCACCGGCATCGACTCCTCCGACAAGCTGCCCTTCGGCACCATCTGGGCCTCCGGAGGCGAGCCCTTCATCGTCCCGGCCAAGGCGAAGAACGGCACGGGCGGCATGGAGCAGCTGCGCATCATGCTCAGCGAGGCGTCCTCGAAGAACTTCACCAGCAAGGTGAAGTCGCTGACCGCGTACAACGGCGGCACCGACGGCATCTCCCTCACGCCCGGCCTCAAGTCCGGTGTCGCGGCGCTGGAGAAGGCCGGCGACAACGTGGTGAACCCGCGGCTTCAGGACTGGTACGTGCAGCTCCAGAAAGAGAAGATCGGCGTGTCCGGCCTCGGCGAGATGATGGCCGGCCGCATCACTCCGGCGGAGGCGATCAAGAAGATCCAGGCCTTCGCCGACGAGACCGCCAAGGACAGCTCGATCAAGCACTACAAGCACCAGTAAACGGACCGGAGAAGCCATGCAGCACGGCAAGTACCGGTTCATCGTGGGGTTTCTGGCGCTGCCCCTGGGACTGTACGCGCTCTTCGTGATCTGGCCGTTCATCCAGTCCATCTACTACTCGTTCACGGACTGGACCGGCCTGAGCCCGGAATTCAAGATGGTCGGCCTGGACAATTACCGGAGGATGCTGGACGACGAGATCTTCTGGAAGTCCATGCAGCACAGCTTGATGTTCGCGGTCGTGCTGCCGCTGGTGACGATCAGTCTGGCGTTGTTCTTCGCCTTCATGATCAATATCGGCGGACGCAGAAGGAAGGGCGGCCCGGTCATTTCCGGCGTCCGGGGCTCTTCCTTCTACAAGATCGTCTACTTTTTCCCGCAGGTGCTCTCGATCGCGATCGTCGCCCTGTTGTTCGCTTTCGCGTACAACCCGGACAGCGGCGCCATCAACTCGCTGCTGCGCGGGATCGGGCTCGACAGCGTGCAGCCGTTGTGGCTGGGCGACCCAGACCTGGCCCTGTGGTGCGTGCTGGCGGTGCTGGTGTGGTCCACGGTCGGCTTCTTCGTGGTCCTCTTCTCCGCCGGCATGGCCTCCATCCCGGCGGACCTGTACGAGGCCGCGCTGCTCGACGGGGCGGGCCGCGCCACCACGTTCTTCCGGATCACCCTGCCGCTGCTGTGGGACACCGTGCAGTCCGGCTGGGTCTACATGGGCATCCTCGCCCTGGGCGCCGAGTCGTTCGCGGTCGTACAGATCATGACGACCGGGCCGGGCGGTCCCGACTACTCGACCACCGTCCTGGTCCTGTACGTGTACCAGAAGGCGTTCCGCGACGGGCAGGCCGCCTACGCCACCACCATCGGTGTCGCCCTGCTCCTCGTCACGCTGGCCTTCGCCGCCCTCGTGATGCGGCTGGGGCGGCGCGAGCGGCTGGAGTACTGAGAGATGAAGACGACCGAGACCCCCGCCCCCGTACCGGCCGAGTCCGGTGTCCCCGTCGCCAAGGTCGCCGTCCCGCCCGGCCCGCCCCCAAAGGAGAAGAAGAAGGAGGGCACGGTCCTCAACGCCTTCTCGCACGGCATCCTGGTCGTGTGGGCGATCATGGTCGTGCTGCCGCTGGTGTGGGCGGTGATGACGTCCTTCAAGGACGACAGCGCCATCTTCGGCTCGCCCTGGTCGCTGCCGGACAGGCTGCACTTCGACAACTGGTCACGGGCCTGGACCGAGGCCAACATGAGCGACTACTTCCTCAACACCGTCCTGGTGGTGGGGGGTTCGCTCATCGGCACCCTGGTGCTCGGCTCGATGGCCGCCTATGTCCTGGCCCGCTTCGACTTCCCGGGCAACCGGTTCGTCTACTACCTGTTCATCGGCGGCATGAGCTTCCCGATCATGCTCGCGCTGGTCCCGCTCTTCTACGTCGTGAACAACATGGGCCTGCTGAACACGATCCACGGGCTGATCCTGGTCTACATCGCCTACTCGCTGCCGTTCACGGTGTTCTTCCTGACCGCGTTCTTCCGCACCCTGCCGACCTCGGTGGCGGAGGCGGCGTTCGTGGACGGGGCCTCGCACAGCCGGACGTTCTTCCAGATCATGCTGCCGATGGCCAAGCCCGGTTTGATCAGCGTGGGGATCTTCAACTTCCTCGGTCAGTGGAACCAGTACATGCTGCCGACCGTGCTGAACACCGACCCGGACAAGCGCGTCCTCACCCAGGGCCTGGTGCAGCTGGCGGTCAGCCAGGGGTACAAGGGCGACTGGTCCGGGCTGTTCGCGGGCCTGGTGATGGCCATGCTGCCGGTGCTCGCCGCGTACATCGTCTTCCAGCGTCAGGTGGTGCAGGGACTGACCGCCGGTGCACTGAAGTAACCACCCGGCCACACAGCGCGAACGCCGCTCCCGGCTCCCCGGGGGCGGCGTCCGTGTGGGTGTCCACGCACCCGGATGCGGTTCAACCTCTTGACGGGAGGCAACCCGAACGGCTCAGCTTAGAGTTCACTAGTTGGACATAGACGGGGCCTCATTGAAGCGGTCCCGTGCGCAGGAGGTCGTCGTGGAGACTCCGGGGTCGCAGTCGTCGCTGCACCGAGCCAACCTGGAGCGGGTCGTACGAGCCGTACGGCTGGCTGGTTCGCTCACGCAAGCGGAGATCGCGCGGACGACGGGCCTGTCCGCGGCGACCGTCTCCAACATCGTGCGCGAACTCAAGGACGGCGGAACGGTCGAGGTCACGCCCACCTCGGCGGGAGGCCGCCGGGCCCGCAGCGTCTCGCTGAGCGGGGACGCCGGCATCGTCATCGGGGTGGATTTCGGGCACACGCATTTGCGCGTCGCGATCGGCAATCTCGCCCACCAGGTGCTGGCCGAGGAATCCGAGCCGCTCGACGTGGACGCCTCCTCGACACAGGGCTTCGACCGGGCGGAACAGCTGGTCAGCCGGTTGATCGAGGCCACCGGGGTGGACCGCTCCAAGATCGCGGGGGTGGGCCTCGGCGTCCCCGGCCCGATCGACGTGGAGTCCGGCACGCTCGGCTCGACCGCCATTCTGCCCGGCTGGACCGGCACCCGGCCCGCCGAGGAGCTGCGGGGGCGGCTCGGCGTGCCCGTGCACGTGGACAACGACGCCAACCTCGGCGCCCTGGGAGAGCTGGTCTGGGGCAGTGGCCGGGGGGTGCGCGACCTGGCGTACATCAAGGTCGCCAGCGGTGTCGGCGCGGGCCTGGTGATCAACGGGAGGATCTATCGCGGACCCGGCGGCACTGCGGGCGAAATCGGACATATTACACTTGACGAGTCCGGCCCCGTCTGCCGCTGCGGAAACCGGGGCTGCCTGGAGACGTTCGCGGCCGCGCGCTATGTGCTGCCGCTGCTCCAGTCCAGTCACGGCACGGATCTGACGATGGAGGGCGTGGTGCGGCTGGCGCGGGACGGAGACCCTGGTTGTCGTCGGGTGATCGCCGACGTCGGCCGTCACATCGGCAGTGGAGTCGCCAACCTCTGCAACCTTCTGAACCCGAGCCGAGTGGTCCTGGGCGGTGATCTCGCCGAGGCCGGTGAGCTGGTGCTCGGGCCGATCAGGGAGTCCGTCGGCCGCTATGCGATCCCCAGTGCGGCACGTCAGCTCTCCGTTCTCCCAGGGGCACTCGGTGGCCGTGCGGAGGTGCTTGGAGCACTCGCTCTCGCGCTCAGCGAGATGGGTGATTCAACCCTTTTGGACGGCACGCTGCATGCGGCGACACCTGCCTTCACTTAGAGAACGGATGGCACCGTTGCCAACCCGTTAAGGATTTACTTCTTGACGTCGCACGTGTGGCCGAGTTGACTTCCAGCCACCTCGGCCGCAACGACGCGGCCTCGTCAGGGAGGTTTCTGAAGTGAATACGCGTATGCGTCGTGCCGCCGTTGCTGTCGCCGCGGGTGCGATGGCCGTGTCGCTGGCCGCCTGTGGCAGTGCCAAGGAGTCCGGCGACGCCGACTCCTCCTCGTCCGCTCCCGCGAAGGGCGACGACATCAAGGTCGGTCTCCTGCTTCCGGAGAACCAGACCGCGCGGTACGAGAAGTTCGACAAGCCCTTGATCGAGAAGAAGGTCAAGGAACTCACGAACGGCAAGGGCGAGGTCGTCTACGCCAACGCCAAGCAGGACGCCAGCACGCAGAACCAGCAGGTCGACACCATGGTGACCAACAAGGTCGACGTGCTGATCGTGGACGCGGTGGACTCCAAGGCCATCGCCGGCTCGGTCAAGAAGGCGAAGGACGCGGGCATCCCGGTCGTCGCCTACGACCGTCTGGCCGAGGGCCCGATCGACGCCTACACCTCGTTCGACAACGAGACCGTCGGCAAGACCCAGGGCGAGGCCCTCCTCAAGGCCCTGGGCTCCAAGGCCAAGGACGGCCAGATCGTCATGATGAACGGGTCCTCCACCGACCCGAACGCCGCCCAGTTCAAGTCGGGCGCCCACTCCGTCCTCGACGGCAAGGTGAACATCGGCCGCGAGTACGACACCAAGGAGTGGAAGCCGGAGAACGCCAACGCCAACATGGAGGGCGCCATCTCCGCCCTCGGCAAGGACAAGATCGTCGGCGTCTACTCCGCCAACGACGGCATGGCGGGCGGCATCATCACCGCCCTGAAGGCCGCGGGCATCGACAACATCCCGGTCACCGGCCAGGACGCCGAGCTGGCGGGTGTGCAGCGCATCGTCTCCGGTGAGCAGTACATGAGCGTCTACAAGCCCTACCCGCAGGAGGCCGACGTCGCCGCCGAGATGGCGGTCGCGCTCGCCCAGGGCAAGTCGCTCGACTCCATCGCCAAGGACAAGGTCGACAGCCCCACCACCAAGGGCGTCCCCGCCATCCTCGTCCCGGTCGTCTCGCTGACCAAGGACAACATCAACGACACGGTCATCAAGGACGGCATCTACACCGTCGCCGACATCTGCACCGGCAAGTACAAGTCGGCCTGCGACAAGATCGGTCTGAAGTAAGTCACCGCACGTCCCGCCGCACATACGGGGGTTCGTCCATGAACTCCCGTGCGGGACTCGCGTACTGAGCCCGTCCGGCGCCCCGCATCCATCAGCCCCGCAAAGCTAGGCGGGGCGCCGGACGGAACACCCCCTCCACACTTTTCTGCACAACCTCCCGCCGGGTCAGGCGGCGAAGGAGATGGTTCACTTGTCCGCTACGCCTGTTCTGGCGTTGCGCGGGGTCTCCAAGCGATTCGGTGCCGTCCAGGCGCTCACCGATGTAGAGCTTGAGGTCCACGCCGGTGAAGTGGTCGCCCTGGTGGGCGACAACGGCGCCGGAAAGTCCACGCTGGTCAAGACGATCGCCGGCGTGCACCCCATCGATGAGGGCGCAATCGAGTGGGACGGCAGGACCGTCCACATCAACCGGCCGCACGACGCCCAGAACCTGGGCATCGCGACCGTCTACCAGGACCTCGCGCTGTGCGACAACATCGATGTCGTCGGCAACCTCTACCTGGGCCGTGAGCTGAAGAAGCGCGGCATCCTGGACGAGGTCGAGATGGAGCGCCGTTCGCGCGAGCTGCTGGACACGCTCTCCATCCGCATCCCGAGCGTCCGCATCCCGATCGCCTCGCTCTCCGGCGGCCAGCGCCAGACCGTGGCGATCGCCCGCTCGATGCTGGGCGAGCCCAAGCTCGTCATCCTCGACGAGCCCACCGCGGCCCTCGGCGTCGAGCAGACCGCCCAGGTGCTCGACCTGGTCGAGCGGCTGCGTGAGCGCGGCCACGCGGTGATCCTCATCAGCCACAACATGGCTGACGTGAAGGCAGTGGCCGACAAGGTCGCCGTCCTGCGCCTCGGGCGCAACAACGGCGTCTTCGAGGTCAAGTCGACCTCTCAGGAAGAGATCATCTCCGCCATCACGGGCGCCACGGAGAACGCCGTGACCCGTCGTGCGGCGCGCAGCAATGGGGAGGCTCAGAAGTGAGCATCGACAAGACCTCCACGCCCCCCGAGGGCCCCGTGGTGGCGAACCCCGAGGCGGCCGCCGCGGCGGTCACCGCCGTCGACCCCCGGCTGCTGGTCCGCGAGCAGGGTTTCGCGGGCTACGTCTCCGAGTTCAAGCGGAAGATCAAGTCCGGTGACCTGGGTTCCCTCCCGGTCGTCATCGGCCTGGTCATCATCTGGGCGATCTTCGCGAGCCTGAACTCGAACTTCCTGACCGCCGGCAACCTCTCCGACATCTCCGTGGCCATGGTCGGCACGGGCATGATCGCCGTCGGCATCGTCTTCGTGCTGCTGCTCGGCGAGATCGACCTGTCGGTCGGCTCGGTCAGCGGTGTCGCGGGCGCCTCGTTCGCCGTGCTGAACGTCACGAACGGGATGAACGAGTGGCTGGCCTTCCTCCTGGCCATCCTCACCGGCACGGCGGCGGGCACGATCCACGGGTTCGTCTTCGCGAAGATCGGTGTGCCGGCCTTCGCCGTCACCCTGGCGGGGCTGCTGTTCTGGAACGGCTTCATGCTCCAGATCCTCGGCAGCAACGGCACCATCAACCTGGACAGCGAAGGCGTCGTCGCCAAGCTGACCAGCTACTACTTCACCGATGTGGCCGCCGCCTACGCGCTGGCGATCGTCGCGACCGCGGCCTTCTTCCTCACCTCGTTCCTCGACAACCGTCGTCGCGAGGCGGCCGGCGTGCCGTCCCGGCCGCTTGCCGAAACCATCCTGCGCACCGCGCTGCTGGCGATCGCCGCGTTCGCCGTGGCGATCACCTACAACCAGTACAAGGGCCTGCCGCTGGCCGTGGTGATCTTCATCGCGGTGCTGATCCTCACGGACTTCGTGCTGCGCCGCACCTCGTACGGCCGCAAGGTCTTCGCGCTCGGCGGCAGCGTCGAGGCCTCCCGGCGTGCCGGTATCAACGTGGAGATGGTCCGGATCTCGGTCTTCGCGATCTCCGGTACCTTCGCCGCGATCGGCGGTCTGTTCATCGCCTCGAAGATCGCCTCCGCCAACCAGGGCGCCGGCGCCGGTGACCTGCTGATGAACGCGATCGCCGCGGCGGTGATCGGCGGAACGTCGCTGTTCGGCGGCCGCGGGCGCACGTGGAACGCGCTCCTCGGCGTGCTGGTCATCGTCTCGATCCAGTACGGCCTGGCGCTGGAGGGCATCGCCTCTCCGGTCCAGTACATGATCACCGGTGGTGTGCTGCTGGCGACGGTCGTGATCGACGCGGTCACCCGCAAGACGCAGAAGACGGCGGGGCGGGCCTAGGCCTAGCCCGCTGTCGTGAACCACCCTGTGCCCGGCACCGACGGCGGTGCCGGGCACAGCCATGTCGTAGAAGTAGCAGTGGCAGAAGCAGAAACAGAAACAGAAGTAGCGGCACAAGGGGGGTACAGCCGATCGCGTGACGTATCACGCACCTCCCTGGCGTCGGCCGCAAAGGCGGAACATTAGACTCGACAAGCCCGGCAACAGCTCTACTGCAAGGAGGCACGGGTGCCGCTGCTGACCCGTATCAGGGGACCGCGCGATCTGGACCGGCTCAGCCTGGAAGAGCTGGACCAGCTGGCCGAGGAGATCCGGAACTTCCTCGTCGCAGCCGTCTCCAAGACCGGCGGCCACCTGGGCCCCAACCTCGGTGTGGTCGAGCTCACCATCGCCCTGCACCGGGTGTTCGAGTCGCCCAAGGACAAGGTGCTCTGGGACACCGGACACCAGTCCTACGTGCACAAGCTGCTCACCGGCCGCCAGGACTTCTCGAAGCTGAAGATGAAGGGCGGCCTGTCCGGCTACCCCTCGCAGGCCGAGTCCGAGCACGACGTCATCGAGAACAGCCACGCCTCCACCGTCCTCGGCTGGGCCGACGGCCTCGCCAAGGCCAACCAGATCCTCGAACGCGACGACCACGTGGTCGCCGTGATCGGTGACGGGGCGCTGACCGGCGGCATGGCGTGGGAGGCCCTCAACAACATCGCCGACGCCAAGGACCGCCCGCTGGTCATCGTCGTCAACGACAACGAGCGGTCGTACGCCCCGACCATCGGCGGCCTCGCCAACCACCTCGCGACCCTGCGGACCACCGACGGCTACGAGCGCTTCCTCGCCCGCACCAAGGAGGTGCTGGAGCGCACGCCCGTCGTCGGCAGGCCGCTGTACGAGACCCTCCACGGCGCCAAGAAGGGCCTCAAGGACTTCATCGCCCCGCAGGGCATGTTCGAGGACCTCGGCCTGAAGTACGTCGGTCCCATCGACGGCCACGACATCGAGGCCCTGGAGTCCGCGCTGGCCCGCGCCAAGCGCTTCGGCGGCCCGGTGATCGTGCACTGCCTCACCGAGAAGGGCCGCGGCTACCAGCCCGCCCTCCAGGACGAGGCCGACCGCTTCCACGGCATCGGCCCCATCCACCCCGACACAGGCCTGCCGATCAAGGCGTCGGGCGCCGACTGGACGTCCGTCTTCGGCGACGAGATGGTCCAGCTCGGCAAGGAACGCGAGGACATCGTGGCCATCACGGCGGCGATGCTGCAGCCGGTCGGTCTGAAGAAGTTCGCGGACACCTTCCCCCACCGCATCTACGACGTCGGCATCGCGGAACAACACGGCGCCGTCTCCGCGGCGGGCCTGGCCACGGGCGGTCTGCATCCGGTCTTCGCCGTGTACGCCACCTTCCTCAACCGTGCCTTCGACCAGGTCCTCATGGATGTCGCCCTCCACAAGTGCGGGGTGACGTTCGTCCTGGACCGGGCCGGCGTCACCGGCACCGACGGCGCCTCCCACAACGGCATGTGGGACATGTCGATCCTCCAGGTCGTGCCCGGCCTCAGGCTCGCCGCCCCGCGCGACGCCGACCAGGTCCGCGCCCAGCTGCGGGAGGCCGTCGCCGTCGACGACGCGCCGACCGTGGTCCGCTTCTCCAAGGGCGCCGTCGGCCCCGCCGTACCCGCCGTGGGACGCGTCGGCGGCATGGACGTGCTGCGCGAGCCGGGCACCGACACGCCCGACGTGCTCCTCGTCTCCGTGGGCGCCCTCGCGCCGATGTGCCTGGAGATCGCGAACCTGCTCGACCGGCAGGGCATCTCGGCCACCGTCGTCGACCCGCGCTGGGTCAAACCCGTCGACGAGGCCATGGCCCCCCTCGCGGAGCGCCACCGCGTGGTCGTCACCGTCGAGGACAACTCCCGCGTCGGCGGCGTCGGTTCCACGATCGCGCAGGCCCTGCGCGATGCGGGCGTCGACGTCCCGCTGCGTGACTTCGGCATCCCGCCGCGCTTCCTCGACCACGCCTCCCGCGCCGAGGTCATGGCGGAGATCGGGCTGACCGCGCCCGACATCGCCCGCCAGGTCACCGGACTGGTCTCCAGGCTGGACGGCAGGTACGGCAGGTACGGCAGCACCGCGGCCGAGGTCGACTCGGTGGAACCCGCCCGCGACTGACGCTCCCGCGGCTGCGCCGAATGGGCCGGTCGTACCACTCTTCGCAGTGGTGCGACCGGCCCGTTCGCGTGAATCCACCCGCGCCGGGGCATACGCACTACGCCCCCTCTCGATCATGTCGAGGACGACAAAGCGTGGGAGGTACCCGTGAGCAGCACCCTCTTCCGGACGAAGAAGGTCGAGCAGTCCATCCTCGATACCGAGGAACCCGAGCACGCGCTCAAGAAATCCTTGTCCGCGCTGGACCTGACCGTCTTCGGCGTCGGTGTCATCATCGGCACCGGCATTTTCGTCCTGACCGGCACCGTCGCCAAGAACAACGCCGGCCCCGCCGTGGCCCTGGCCTTCGTCGTGGCCGGGGTCGTCTGCGCGCTCGCCGCGCTCTGCTACGCCGAGTTCGCCTCCACCGTCCCGGTGGCCGGCTCCGCGTACACCTTCTCGTACGCCTCCCTCGGTGAGCTGCCCGCCTGGATCATCGGCTGGGACCTGGTCCTGGAGTTCGCGCTCGGCACCGCGGTGGTCGCCGTCGGCTGGTCCGGCTACATCGCCTCCCTGCTGGACAACGCGGGCTGGCACCTGCCGGCGGCGCTCAGCGGGAGGGAGGGCGCCGACGGCTTCGGCTTCGACATCCTCGCCGCCGCCCTCGTCCTGGTGCTCACCGGCATCCTCGTGCTCGGCATGAAGCTCTCCGCGCGGATCACCTCGATCGTCGTCGCCATCAAGGTGACGGTCGTCCTCGTCGTGATCATCGCCGGTGCTTTCTTCATCAAGGGCGACAACTACGACCCGTTCATCCCGAAGGCGAAGGACGTGCCGGCGGGGGACGGGCTCCATTCCCCGCTCATCCAGCTGATGTTCGGCTGGGCGCCCTCCAACTTCGGCGTGATGGGCATCTTCACCGCCGCCTCGGTGGTGTTCTTCGCCTTCATCGGCTTCGACGTCGTCGCCACGGCCGCCGAGGAGACCCGCAACCCGCAGCGGGACATGCCCCGCGGCATCCTCGGCTCCCTCCTCATCTGCACCGTGCTGTACGTGGCGGTGTCCATCGTCGTCACCGGCATGCAGCACTACAGCCGGCTGTCCGTGGACGCCCCGCTCGCGGACGCGTTCAAGGCCACCGGGCACCCCTGGTACGCGGGCTTCATCAGCTTCGGCGCCGCCGTCGGCCTGACGACGGTCTGCATGATCCTGCTGCTCGGCCAGACCCGGGTGTTCTTCGCGATGAGCCGCGACGGACTGCTGCCGCGCTTCTTCTCCCGCGTCCACCCCCGGTTCAAGACCCCGCACCGCCCGACCATCCTGCTCGGCGTGATCATCGCCATCGTCGCCGGTTTCACCAGCCTGAGCGAACTGGCCGAACTCGTGAACATCGGCACGCTGTTCGCCTTCGTGGTCGTCGCGTTCGGCGTCCTCATCCTCCGCAGGACCCGCCCCGACCTGCCCCGGTCGTTCCGCACGCCGTGGGTGCCGTTCATCCCGATCCTGTCGGTGGCCGCCTCGCTGTGGCTGATGCTGAACCTGCCCGCCGAGACCTGGCTCCGGTTCGCCATCTGGATGGCGATCGGCATCGTCGTGTACTTCCTCTACGGCCGCGGCCACAGCCGTCTCGGACGGCAGGAGGCGGCCACGGCCGGCCAGGCCGGGAAGGGGCGGACCGGGCCCGCGGAGTAGCCGGCCGGCCCGCCCTGGGGGCGGTGGTGCGCGGCCGGGGCCGTCAGGCCGGCCTCACCGTGCGCGGCCCCGCCACCTCCGCCCCCAACTCCACGACCCGGCGCCTGAGTTCGCGATCCGCCGTGACGACCAGGACGGGCCGCTCGCCCGCCCGCGCCACCAGCTCGACCATGTGGTCGTCCCCGCTGCCGGGCGCGTCCTCCACCCGTACGCCCGGCACCGACGCCACACCCCGGGCCGCGCCCTCGACGACCAGCACGATCTTTACCGGCCCGGCCCGCCCCGGCACGCCGTCCGCCGCGAGCCGGTCCCGCAGACGCTCCGCGGCCCCCCGTCGATCCCGCCACCACCCGTCAGGCACCGACCCGACGACGTTCGCGGCGTCCACGATCACAAGCAGGGGGGCGTCGGCGTCCATGGGTCCAGGGTGCCATGCCGGGGCAGACGGGAGCCCGTCAGGCAGGCGTCCCCGGTGCCGGAGCCGGCGGGCTGGGGAACGGGCCCCGTCAGGCGCGCTCCAGCGACGCTTCCCACGCTTCCCGACGGGCCGCGGCAGCTCCGCCAGTCGCCTGTCGCCCCAGCCCCGCGTATCCGTCACCGCCCCGCACTGTCCCTCACCGCGCCTCCGCGTCCCTCAGCCGCCGCGACGGGCGGAACCCGGTCGACCGTCGTCCGTCGTCCGTCGACCGTCGTCCGACCGACAGCCGTCGTCCATCAGCCGTCACCCCCGTCACCTCCCCGGCGGCTCGTCGAAGCTGGCGAAATACGCGGCGACCATGTCCTCGTCGGCGTGGCCCTGGGCCGCGGCTCGCTCCAGGCGTTCGGCGGCGGCGGTGGCCACGTCGAGCCGTACGCCGTGCTGTTCGCCCGCCCGGACGATGAGCCGGGCGTCCTTGGCGGCGGTGGAGACGGCGAACTGGGCGGGCGTCAGCCGGTCGTCGAGGACGAGTCCGGCCTTGGCGCGCAGGTAGCCCATGTCGAGCGGGCCGCCGGCGATGGCGTCGAAGAAGCCCTGCGGATCCACCCCGAGCGCCCGGGACAGGGCCAGCACCTCACCGACGGCCGCCGTGGCCGCGATCACCCAGCTGTTGGCCACCAGCTTCAGCCGGGTGGCGCTGCCCGCGGAGCCGTCCTCGCCGGTCCACACCGTGCGGGCGCCGACCGCGTCCAGGACGGGCGCCACCGCCTCGCGGTGCGCGCCGGGCCCGGCGGCCAGGACGAGCAGCTGTCCGGCCTCGGCGGGCTGACGGGTGCCCAGCACCGGCGCGTCGAAGAAGACCAGCCGGTGCGCGTCGGCGAAGGCGGCCAGGTCGCCGATCGCCTCGATCCCCACGGTCGTCGACTGCACCCAGGCGGCCCCCGGGCGCAGGGCGTCGGCGGCCTCGCGCATCACGTCGAGGGCGGCGGGTCCGTCGTACAGCATGGTCAGCACGGCGTCGGCGCCCCGGACGGCCTCGGCGGGGGTGCCGGTGACGGTGATGGCGTCGGCGGTGAGGGGTTCGGCCTTGGCGCGGGTGCGGTTCCAGGCCCGGACGGTGTGTCCGGCACGGGCCAGGTTGCGGGCCATCGCGGCCCCCATGATCCCGGTGCCCAGGACGCCTACGGTGAGCTTGTCGGTCATGACGTCGGTCTTCCTGTTCTCGTACGGTTGCCTGCCGCCGCGGGACCGTGCCCGCCGCTGTGGGCCAGCCTGCCCGATCAGTCACCCTGCCCGATCAGCCACCCGCCGCGCGCCGACGAAGGGGGAGGCGGACCGGCCGGGCGCGGGCCGACCGTGTCGGCGCACGCGGCGCACGCGGCGGACGGGACGGTGGGGGCCGTGGAGCTTCCCGGCGCATGCCCGGTACGCGACGTTCCCCACGTGCGGCGAGCGCCGGGGAGCAGCGCCGGCCCTCTGACCGGCGGGGGCGGAACACGCCGCGTGGCCCCCGCCGCCTAAAGTGAACCGGGTGAACGGCGACTGGCTCATCCGCGGCCGCGACGGCCGGCTCAGTGTCTATCTGCCCGCGGGCGACGCCGTCCTGTGCCGGGCCGAGCGCGCACCCGGCGGACCGTGGGAAGCGCCCCGCCGCGTGGGCGGCGACCAGAAGCTGCACCCCGTGCTCGCGGTCGGACAGGGCGCCGACGGCTACGCCCATCTCGTCTCCTGGCGGCCCACCCGGCCCGGCGAGTCCGGCCTGGTGCACTCCACCCACTTCCGGCCCCGGCTCGCGGCCCTGGACTGGAACCCGGTCGGCCATCCCGACAAGACGGGCGGACGCACCGGCACGCCCGCCGTCGCGGTCGACGCCCAGGGCCGCGCCCATGTCTTCGTCCGGAACAAGGGCGGTGGCGTGAGCATGCTCGGCCAGAAGGAGAAGGGCGGCTGGGGCCCCTGGCGGGACCTGAAGGGGCGTGAGGTGGAAGAGGAGTTGGCGGCCGTCACAGGGGAGTCCGGACGCGTCGAGCTGTACGCGGCCACGCCCGGCGGGATCCTGCACTGGCGGCAGGAGGAGGCGGGCGCCCAGCCGGTCCTGGAGGAGGCGATCGAGGCCCCGGTCCGCCCCGGCACCCTGCACGCCCTCGCCACCTCCCCGGAGAGCACCACGCTCTTCTACACCGACGCCTCCGGCGACCTGTGCGCCTGGCGCCCCGGCGCCAAGCCCCTCACCCTGCTCGCCTGTGCCGGACCCGGCCCGGTCTGCGCCGTACGCTGCGAACTCGACGGCCACGACTGCACGTTGCTCGCCCAGCGCTCCGCGAGCGGCCGGGTCGCCTTCGCCGCGTACCCCACCGAGCAGGAGTCGGCCGGTGCCTGGTGGACCGAGTCGGGGCCCCAACTCCCCGTGGACGCCGAGGTGTCGCTGGCCGTCGACGAGGACGAGCGGGTGGTCGCGGCCACCCTCTCCCCGTCCACCGGACACCTGTTGCTGACCCGCCGCAAGGACGAGCCGGGCCTGGCCCTGGAGGCCTGGCGGCCGGCGTGACGCCTCGGTTCCGGTTCGGCGGGACCGGGGCAATGCGCCCGGGCTCTGAGGGTGTTCAGAGAGCAGGGACACATGAAACACACAGAGGGTATCCGTCGCGGCATGCGAAAAGGGGGCGGAACGCATGGATCGTTACCATGCGCCCCACCCCCCTCAGGGGTGCCGTGTTACGCCGGGACGCTCGCCACGCCCGGGGCCAGGAACTTCCTGCCGTTCACCCGCTCGGAGACACCCTCGCGGTCCAGGTACGGCGTGATGCCGCCCAGGTGGAAGGGCCAGCCCGCACCGGTGATCAGGCACAGGTCGATGTCCTGGGCCTCGGCGACGACGCCCTCGTCGAGCATGAGCCCGATCTCCTGCGCCACCGCGTCCAGGACGCGCGCCCGCACCTGCTCCTCGGTCAGGACGGTGTCCCCCTGCTTCAGCAGCGCGGCGACCTCCGGGTCCAGCTCCGGCTTGCCGCTGTCGTGGACGTAGAAGCCGCGCTTGCCCGCCTTGACGACGGCCGCGAGGTTCGGGGAGACCGTGAAGCGGTCCGGGAACGCCCGGTTGAGCGTCTGCGAGACGTGCAGACCGATCGCGGGGCCGACGAGCTCCAGGAGCACCAGCGGGGACATCGGCAGGCCCAGCGGCTCGACGGCCTTCTCGGCGACCTCGACCGGGGTGCCCTCGTCGATGACGTTCTGGATCTCGCCCATGAAGCGGGTGAGGATGCGGTTGACGACGAACGCCGGGGCGTCCTTCACCAGGACCGCCGTCTTCTTCAGCTTCTTGGCGACACCGAACGCGGTGGCCAGGGAGGCGTCGTCGGTCTGCTCGCCACGGACGATCTCCAGCAGCGGCAGGATCGCGACCGGGTTGAAGAAGTGGAAGCCCACGACCCGCTCGGGGTTCTTGAGCTTCGACGCCATCTCGGTGACCGACAGCGAGGAGGTGTTGGTGGCGAGGATCGCGTGCGCCGGGGCGACCGCCTCGACCTCCGCGAACACCTGCTGCTTGACGCCGATCTCCTCGAACACGGCCTCGATGACGAAGTCCGCGTCGGAGAAGCCCTCGGCCTTGTCCAGGACACCGCTCACCAGGGCCTTGAGGCGGTTGGCCTTGTCCTGGTTGATCCGGCCCTTGCCGAGCAGCTTGTCGATCTCGGCGTGGACGTAGCCCACACCCTTGTCGACCCGCTCCTGGTCGATGTCGGTCAGTACGACCGGCACCTCCAGGCGGCGCAGGAACAGCAGCGCGAGCTGCGAGGCCATCAGACCGGCGCCGACGACACCGACCTTGGTGACCGGACGCGCCAGCGACTTGTCCGGCGCGCCGGCCGGACGCTTGGCGCGCTTCTGCACCAGGTTGAAGGCGTAGATGCCGGAGCGCAGTTCACCGCCCATGATCAGGTCGGCGAGGGCCTGGTCCTCGGCGTCGAAGCCCTGCTGGAGGTCGCCGTTCTTCGCGGCGGCGATGATGTCGAGGGCGCGGTAGGCGGCCGGGGCGGCGCCGTGCACCTTGCTGTCCGCGATGAAGCGGCCCTTGGCGACGGCCTGGTCCCAGGCCTCACCGCGGTCGATCGCCGGGCGCTCGACGACGATCTCGCCCTTGAGGACGGACGCCGTCCACAGCAGCGACTGCTCCAGGAAGTCCGCGCCCTCGAACAGGGCGTCGGCGATGCCCAGTTCGTAGACCTGCGCACCCTTGAGCTGCTTGTTCTGGTTGAGCGAGTTCTCGATGATCACCGAGACGGCCTTGTCCGCGCCGATCAGGTTCGGCAGCAGCGTGCAGCCGCCCCAGCCGGGGACCAGGCCGAGGAAGACCTCGGGCAGCGAGAAGGCGGGCAGGGCCGCGGACACCGTGCGGTAGGCGCAGTGCAGACCGACCTCGACACCGCCGCCCATGGCCGCGCCGTTGTAGTACGCGAAGGTCGGGACGGCGAGGCCGGCGAGGCGCTTGAAGACCTCGTGGCCGCCCTTGCCGATGGCGAGCGCGTCCTTGTGCTCCTTCAGCAGCTCGACGCCCTTGAGGTCGGCGCCGACCGCGAAGATGAACGGCTTGCCGGTGATGCCGACACCGACGATCTCGCCGGCCGCGGACTCCTTCTCGACCTGGTCGATCGCGGTGTCGAGGTTCGCGAGGGACTGCGGGCCGAAGGTGGTCGGCTTGGTGTGGTCGAGGCCGTTGTCGAGGGTGATCAGGGCGAAACGGCCCGCACCGAACGGCAGGTCCAGGTGGCGTACGTGGGCCTGGGTCACTACCTCGTCCGGGAACAGCTCGGCCGCACCCTTCAACAGCTCAGCGGTGGTGCTCACTTGTCGCCTCCGGCGTCCTTGTGGTGCGGGTTCTCCCAGATCACCGTGGCGCCCATGCCGAAGCCGACGCACATGGTGGTGAGGCCGTAACGGACCTCCGGCTGCTCCTCGAACTGGCGGGCCAGCTGCGTCATCAGCCGGACGCCGGAGGAGGCCAGCGGGTGACCGTAGGCGATCGCGCCGCCGTACTGGTTGACGCGCGCGTCGTCGTCCGCGATGCCGTAGTGGTCCAGGAAGGCCAGGACCTGCACGGCGAAGGCCTCGTTGATCTCGAAGAGGTTGATGTCCTCGATCGACAGGCCAGCCTTGGCGAGGGCCTTCTCCGTCGCCGGGATCGGGCCGTAGCCCATGACCTCCGGCTCGACACCCGCGAAGGCGTAGGAGACCAGGCGCATCTTCACCGGCAGGCCGTGCTCGCGGGCGAAGTCCTCGGAGGCGATGATCGAGGCGGTGGCACCGTCGTTCAGACCGGCCGCGTTGCCGGCGGTGACCCGGCCGTGCACCCGGAACGGGGTCTTCAGGCCGGCCAGGTTCTCCAGCGTCGTCCCCGGGCGCATCGGCTCGTCGGCGGTGACCAGGCCCCAGCCCGTCTCCCCGGCTTCGGCGTTGGTGCGGCGCACCGAGATCGGCACCAGGTCGGCCTGGATCTTGCCGTTGGCGTAGGCCTTGGCGGCCTTCTCCTGCGAGCGCACGGCGTACTCGTCGGCGCGCTGCTTGGTGATGTGCGGGTAGCGGTCGTGCAGGTTCTCGGCGGTCATGCCCATGAACAGGGCGGACTCGTCGACCAGCTTCTCGCTGACGAACCGCGGGTTCGGGTCCACGCCCTCGCCCATCGGGTGGCGGCCCATGTGCTCGACACCACCGGCGATGACGGCGTCGTACGCGCCGAAGGCGATGGAGCCGGCCGTGGTCGTGACGGCGGTCAGGGCGCCCGCGCACATGCGGTCGATGGAGTAGCCGGGGACCGACTGGGGGAGACCGGCGAGGATGCCGGCCGTGCGGCCCAGCGTCAGGCCCTGGTCGCCGATCTGCGTGGTCGCGGCGATGGCGACCTCGTCGATCTTCTTCGGGTCGAGGCCGGGGTTGCGGCGCAGCAGCTCCCGGATCGCCTTCACGACGAGGTCGTCGGCACGGGTCTCGTGGTAGATGCCCTTCGGGCCCGCCTTGCCGAACGGGGTACGGACGCCGTCGACGAAGACGACATCCCTGACGGTACGAGGCACGATGGCTCTCCTCCAGATGCGGGACGGCACTGCTGCGATGCGCTGAGCGCGCGCTCAGGACCCATGCTACTTGTGGGTAACGTAGCTGCACAGTCCCCCCGCCCGGAGCGGCGAACGTCACACCTTCGGGGGAGCGGTCGAACCCCGTGGCGTGAGCACCGGAGTCGGTACCTGATGCGACCCGGTCCCCTCTCCCATGATCACCCCGAACAGGGTCCGCGCCGCGTCCGCCCCGAATCCGTGCACGTCATGGCTCATCGCGGAGAGGGGCGGGTGCGTGATGCGGCACAGCTGGGAGTCGTCCCAGGCGAGCAGGGAGACGTCATCCGGCACGCTCAGCCCCATCTCCGCCGCCACCGCCAGCCCCGCCACCGCCATGATGTCGTTGTCGTACACGATGGCCGTCGGCCGGTCCGGGGGCGCCGCCGCCAGCAGAGACCGGGTCGCCCGTGCCCCCGCCTCCCCGGAGTAGTCCGTCGCCACCTGCCAGGCCCCGGCCAGTTCCAGGGAACGGGCCGCCTCGTCGAACGCGGCCGTACGGGTCGAGGTGTGGCCGAGCGCCGCCGCGCCGCCGACCCGGGCGATCCGCCGGTGCCCGAGCGCCGCCAGATAGTGCACGGCCTCCCGCACGGCCGTGGCGTCGTCGGTCCACACGGAGGTGAGGCCGCCGGTCAGCGAGGGATGCCCGACGGCCACCACCGGCATCCCGAGCCGCTCGACCGCGGCCACCCGCGGGTCGTCGGGGCGGAAGTCGACGAGGATCGACCCGCCGACCTGCCGCCCCCGCCACCACGACTCCTGCAGCCCGGCCTCCTCCTCCACATGCCGTACGAGCCGCAGGAGCAGCCCGCAGGAGTGCTCGATCAGGACGCTCTCCACACCGGAGATGAACTCCATGTAGAAGGGTTCGAGCCCCAGCTGCCGGGCGGGCCGGCAGATAGCCAGCCCCACCACGTCCACCCGCGATCCGGCCAGCGTCCGGGCGGTCGGGCTCGGCGCCCAGCCCAGTTCCCGCGCCGCCCGGAAGATCCGGTCCCGGGTCGCCTCCGACAGTCCCGGCTTGTGGTTGAAGGCGAGGGACACGGCACCCTTGGACACGCCGGCGAGCGCGGCGACGTCCTTGATGGTGACGCGGGAGGTCGTCATCGGTGGGGCTCCATGCAGTACAGGGCCGAGCGGGCCCGCTCGGCGTCCGGAGTCTGCCAGCCCCGCACACCGATGGTCACGCGTTCGCCGGGCAGCAGCGTGACAAGCCCCCGGTCGGCCCGCGCCGCCGGATCCAGCCGGTCCGCCTGGAGCAGCAGATCCCTCACCAGGGTGCGGGCCGTCACCTCGATCCCGCCCGGCACGAGCGCGACCTCGAACTCCGGCCCGGGGTAGGGGATCTCGCGGTCCGGCACCGGGAAGTACAGGGCACGCAGCGTTTCCCCGCTCCCGGCCTCGCCCGAGCGGGGGGACCCCCACGCGTCCGCGACCAGGAACTCCTTCGGGCCGACGGGTTCCAGCTCCCTCGGTACCGCGAAGTCGGCCACACACCGCCCCTCGGCGGTGAGCGCCACGCTCGCCGTACCGATCACCAGCCCCTCCACGGACATCCGCCGCAGCGACAGCGTGCCGGACCACACCGCGGCCGACTGGTTGACGGCGGCCAGCACCAGCCCCCGCTCCCGCGGCCGGAGCGTCAGCAGCCGGTCCGCGTACAGGCGCTTCAGCTCGTGGTACAGCGGCTTCTCCCGCCCGTCCCCGTCGATCGCCGCCCAGGAGGTCACCGGCCAGCAGTCGTTGAGCTGCCAGACGATCGTCCCCGCGCACACCGGCCAGTGCGACCGCCAGTGCTCGATCCCGGCGGCCACGGCGCGCGCCTGGTTCACCTGCGTGAGGTAGTGCCAGCGGTCGAAGTCCCCCTCGGGCAGGGCGAAGTGCCGGGCGAGCCCGCGCTCCAGCTTGCCGTTGCCGTCGTCGGCCTTCTGGTGGTGCAGCATGCCGGGGGAGTCCGGCGCGAGCTCCTCACCCGGCAGCGCCCGCCGCAGCGTGGCGTATGCGGGCGGCGCCTGCCAGCCGAACTCGGCGACGAACCGCGGCACATGGAGCCGGTAGTCGGCGTAGTCCGCCCCGTTCCACACCTCCCACGAGTGGTGCGTGCCGTGCGCCGGATCGTTCGGATGGTGCTCCCACGACCCGGACCAGGGACTGCCCGCCGCGTACGGCCGCGTGGGATCCAACTCGGCCACCACCCGCGGCAGTACGCCCAGGTAGTACCCCTCGCCCCAGGAATCACCGGCCAGCCGCTGCTCCCAGCCCCAGTCCTTGAAGCCCCACAGGTTCTCGTTGTTGCCGTTCCACAGCACCAGCGAGGGATGCGGCATCAGCCGTACGACGTTCTCCCGGGCCTCGGCCTCCACCTCGGCGCGCAGCGGCTGCTCCTCCGGGTAGGCCGCGCACGCGAAGGGGAAGTCCTGCCAGACCAGCAGCCCGAGTTCGTCGCAGGCGTCGTAGAAGTCGTCGCTCTCGTAGATGCCGCCGCCCCACACGCGTACCAGGTCCACCCCCGCGTCGGCCGCCTGCCGCAGCCGCTCGCGGTAGCGTTCCGGGCCGATCCGGGAGGGGAACACGTCGTCCGGGATCCAGTTCACGCCGCGCGCGAAGAGGCGTTCTCCGTTGACGACGAAGGTGAACCCGGAGCCGTGCGCGTCCGGCCGGCGATCCAGCTCGACGGTCCGGAATCCGATCCGGCGCCGCCACACGTCCAGCACCCGCTCGCCGTGCAGAAGCGTCACCTCGGCGTCGTACAGCGGCTGTTCGCCGTAGCCCCGCGGCCACCACCGCCGTACGTCGGGCACCTCCAGCCGGACCGTCCCGGTCGCCCCGTCGATCTCGGCGCGCGCCCGTACCCCGCCGATCGTCGCCTCGGCGACCAGCGGCGCCTCCACCCTGGCCCGCTCCACCTCGACGGCCAGCTCGACCCGTCCCAGGCCGCCTTCGACGGTCACCAGGGGGCGCACGCACGAGATCCGGGCCGTCGACCACCGCTCCAGCCGCACCGGCCGCCAGATCCCGGCCGTCACCAGGGTCGGGCCCCAGTCCCAGCCGAAGGAGGCGGCCATCTTGCGGATGTACGGGAAGGGCTCGGCGTACGCGGCGGGCCGCTCGCCCAGCTTCCCGCGCACGGCCTCCGCCTCGGCGTAGGCGGAGACGAACCGCACCGACAGCCGTCCCCCGAGGCCGGTCACGTCGAAGCGGTAGGAGCGGTGCATGTTCCGCGTCCGGCCGAGGAGCCGGCCGTCGAGCAGGATCTCGGCCGCGGTGTCGAGGCCGTCGAAGACCAGGTCGGCCTGCTCGTGCCCGTCGGCCGCCGCGAGGTCCCTCTCGTACGTCCACTCCCGCCGCCCCACCCACGCGACCTCGGTCTCGGCCAGCCCGAGAAAGGGGTCCGGGATCACCCCCGCCGCCAGCAGATCGGTGTGCACGCAGCCCGGCACCGAGGCCGGCAGCGCGTCCTCCTCGTGCTTCAGGATCCATCCGTCGGTGAGCGGTGTGGCCTCCAGCATGCACACTCCCTAAACCGTTTCAGTCCAGTACGCCGACAGCTTTCGGCAGCCTTGGCGAAATAGGGACTTTACCGGTTAAGAAAGCACTGTCAGAGTGCCGAATCAGCCAACCCACTCGTGCTCGTCCGTCCCACGAACGGAGCTGACGCACATGAACCGCCGCCACATCCTCGCCACGGTCCTCGGCGCCGCCCTGCTGATCCCCGGCTGCACCGGCACCGGAGGCACCTCGAAGGGCGCCGACGCCGAGGCACCCGACGATCCGTCCAAGGTCACCGGCACCATCAAGGTCCTCACCGTCCGCACCGACCTGGTGCAGGACGGCACGATGAAGAAGTACGCCGCCGAGTTCAACAAGACCTATCCGAAGGTCAAGGTCGAGTTCGAGGCCCTCACGAACTACGAGTCCGAAGTCAAGATCAGGATGAACACGGAGAACTACGGCGATGTGCTGCTGATCCCCGCGGTGATCAAGAAGGACGACTACCCGAAGTTCTTCGCCTCGCTGGGCACCTCGGAGGAGCGCGCCAAGAAGTACCGCTTCACCGACTTCACCACCGTCGACGGCAAGGTCTACGGACAGAGCCCGGTCGGCGTGAGCCCCGGATTCGTCTACAACAAGCGGGTCTGGGAGGAGGCCGGCGTCACCGACTGGCCCACCACCCCGGCCGAGTTCCTCAAGGCCCTCAAGGCCATCAAGTCCAAGACCGACGCCGTCCCGTACTACACCAACTTCGCGGCCGGCTGGACGCTTACCTCCTGGACGTCCGTCAACGGCTCGGTCCACTGCGACACCCGGGCCACCGACAAACTGGCCGAGGGCGACCCGTGGGCGAAGGGTGCCGACCTGCGCGTCGGCGACACCCTGCTGCACGACATCGTGAAGTCGGGCCTGATCGAGAAGGACCCGACGACCAGCAACTGGGAGGAGTCCAAGCCCCGGACGGCGAAGGGCGAGATCGCCACCCAGTGGCTCGGCACCTGGGCGATCGTGCAGTTCCAGGACGCCGCGAAGAAGGCCGGGGCCGACCCCGACGACATCGGCTTCATGCCCTTCCCGGCCCAGGTGGACGGGAAGTTCTGCGCGGTCGTCAGCCCCGACTACAACCAGGCCGTCAACGTCCACTCCCCGCACAAGGAGGCGGCCCGCGCCTGGATCGACTGGTTCACCGACAAGTCCACCTACGCACAGGACAACCTGGCCATCTCCCCGCTGAAGGACGCCCCGCTGCCCGAGGTGATGAAGCCGTACGAGGAGGCGGGCGTGAAGTTCATCGAGGTGGACGACAGCAAGGGCGGCCAGGTCAAGAACATCGACAACCAGTCGGAGACCGGCATCTTCGCCCCCGAGTACCGCCAGGACCTCGTCGACCTCGCCCGCGGCGCCCGGGAGGGCGATCTCGACGCCTTCTTCGCCGACCTGAGCAAGCGCTGGGCCGAGGCGCGGAAGACCGCGGGGTCCTGATGACGGACATCACCGAGAAGGCTGCCTTGCGGGCCGGGGCCGGGACGGCGACCACCGTCCCGGCGCAGGGCCGCGAAGTCGCCGTGACGGA